>JADFQH010000204.1 GCA_022561895.1 Methanobacteriota archaeon
TGACGACCGCGAGTTCGGCCTCGTGTTCGACATACCTGTTTTCGGGGAGCGTGACGGTGTCGCCGTGACCTGCAAGCGCGTTCGGCGGTTTGAGAAAGAGCAGCGGGCGGTCGGGGACCTCCTCGTCGCGCTCTTCGGCGTGGGCGGCGTAGTTCCGGCCGATACAGACGACCTTGGTGGGTTCACAGGGCGGTAGGATATCGACGTCTTCAGGGCGGTAGCGCTCTCCAGCGAAGCTGATCTCTCCGTCTTCCCACCGGCCCTGTCGGACCGAGCCGGCAGGATCGCGAAAGCGAACGCGGTGCATGCCTCACTCTCAAAGCGCGCGAGCAAAAGGCTTCGTTCGGCGGCAGAATATCGCCCTCGTTTCGGTAAGGACGATCGTTCGCCAGCCAGCAAGCCAGTGGTTTCTTCCCGCTCACCGTCGCGTCTGTGACCATGTCTGTAACCCTCGCCGGGAAATGTCGACCGGAACCAGAGGCGCTCCATGAGGTTCGTGAGCTGGGGTTCGACGCGATCGAGCTACAGCTCCTCGCCACCCATCTCGACGCCTTCGAGCGCTCGCTCGCCGCCGCAGAACGGAGCGATCTGGATATCGTCTCCGTCCACACACCCCATCGCACGCTCGAAGCGCCGGAGTATTTCTCGCTGGCGGACGCGTTCGCGGCGGAGCTCGACGCCACGCTGGTAGTCCACTCGAAACATCTCCAGCACGTCCACATCCCCGAGTTCGAAGCGCTCGACTTCGACGCCGACTACGCCTACGAGAACAACCCCGGCTGCTCACGCTATCATATCGAGAATCTAATTCTGAACGAGGGGCATGATCTCGTTCTCGATACGGCCCACCTCTATATGGCCGAGTCGGAATACCTCGTGGCCCTCGAAACGCTCCTTCGGAAGCATCTAGAGAGCGTTCCCGTGGTCCATCTCTCGGATTCGACGCGCCTGCGCGATGGGCTTTCGTTCGGTTCCGGGACCGTGGATCTCGACCGAACGGTAGCGCTGATCGAGCAACTGTACGACGGGGTCGTCGTTCTGGAGGTTCACCCGCCGACCGCACAGGCCGAAGCAAGGGGTCGTTTTTTGGATCGATAGCTTTCTTCGCTCTCTTAGATCTCCGCCAGCGCCACCTTTTATGGCCCAGTCGGCCGTTGTCCCGCCTGCACCATGGAACTCATCTGGCACGGCCACTCGACCTGGCACGTTTCTGTAGAGGGCACCGAACTGCTGATCGACCCCTTTTTCGACAACCCGAAGACGGATCTCGAACCGTCGGATATCGATTCGCCCGATTACGTCCTGCTTACGCATGGTCATGCAGACCACATCGCACACGTCGGCGAGTTCTCCGAGGCAGCCGTCGTCGCGACGCCCGAGGTCGCGGGCTACGTCGAAGCCGAGTACGGCATCGAGGAGACGATCGGCTTCAACATCGGCGGTACGATCCAGTGTGGGGATGCCTACGTAACGATGCACCGGGCGGATCACACGAACGGGCTCGACACCGACTACAGCGCTTCGGGAGGGATGCCCGCGGGCTATCTCGTCAGTACCGAAGCGCCATCGAGCGACGACACCGGCACGAGCTTCTATCACGCCGGGGATACCGGCCTGATGAGCGAGATGCGCGACGTGATCGGCGAGTATCTCAAACCGACGGCCGCCGCGCTCCCGGTCGGCGACCACTTCACGATGGGTCCGTGGCAGGCCGCGATCGCAACGGAGTGGCTCGGCGTCGATCACGTCTTCCCGATGCATTACGACAGCTTCCCGCCGATCGAGATCGACACCGAGGAGTTCGTGAGCGAGGTCGAGGAAACGGGAAGCAGTGCCGAGGTCCACGTCCTCGAAGGTGACGAGAGCTTCACGCTCTAAATCACGACCGTAGCGCAGACATTCTATTATCACAATAATTTTATAGTAGCAAATAACATATATTCTGAAAATCAATGGCAGCAACACGACGCCGGTTTCTGTCAGCAACTGCCGGATCAGTAGCGCTGCTTTCGGGTTGCACGGTTTTCGGTGAGGATGGGTCGGCGATTGTTGCGTTGGAGGTCGAACTCAGCAATAGCACTGAAGGGCGCAGGTGTTTCACTTCGTCCTCGAAGCGACCGACGGACTCGGCGAGTGGCAGCGGTACGAACTGGAGGAAGATACCGTCGAAACGGTCGTACTGGAGCCGGATCAGGATCGGGAGTACGTTGCGCTTCACGGCGTGGTAAACGACCACCACGTCTTCACCGAGCTATACGGATTCGGATCAGGTGAGGTCTGTCCACGTGTGCTGTTCACAGCCGAGTTCGACCTACACGTCGATAACGAACCGTTGCTTGCGCTGACGACACAAACTGAATGCTAACAGCCGTTGCTACCCGCGTTTGGGATGGGAATGGGTGGAGACGGATCGGACGACTGATATAGGGATTATCGTAGCCGATCGGATGGTTTCTTCTGGTTACACGGTCCACGGTGATCGGTTGGCGAGCAGGAGATCTATGAATCCCTATAACAGGGACCTCGATATTTGGCAACAGTCCCTCCTTTCTCGTGTCCACGCTGTCACTGATCGTTACTTTCTTCCCAGTGAGGTCGTGGAGTTGGCGAAGGCAAGCTCTCAACTGCTGTGCGGAGTTCGTCTTCTGTCGTCCACGGGAAACAGCGGTCGTGTAGTTCGAACTTCCGGAACTTGTTGCGATGCACCCAACTGTACGTCGCTAGTTCGGTATCAGTTTCCTTTCGGTCGGTGATCGCGTCCCAAACGTCCTGCCCAGAGACGGAAACACCGCGTTCCTGTGCGCGGTTGATGAGCGAAGTGACTTCCTTTCGAACGTTCTTCTCCGTTAGCTCGTCGGTGGACACGATCGTGAGAGCAGCTTGGATAACGTGGTGTTTCGAATCGAGGTTTGAATCGGTGATCCAGACGTAATCACGGGGAAACACGGTGGATTTCTCGAAGTACGGAAAATCGTCAATTTCACCGAGTTCCGGCGCCTCACCGCCGCTTTCCTTCTCGAAAATTCCGGCAATATAGTCGCTGTAGGTGGCGAGCAACGCAAACGTGATGTCGAACGTGTTGAGGCGGTCGATCGGCATCTCCATGAGATCACCCATGACGAACGGGTACGCTCCGAGCTGTTTTGCGAGTTCGTTCTGAACGGCCCGCAGTCGGCGGATGTAGGGATCACGGTAGCTTCCAATGATGAAGTAGGAGGTTCGCTGGCTCCAAAGATAGGGAAGTTCGCGCTGTACGAACCGCCATACTTCACGTTTCTCAGTTGGATCGAGTTCAAGTCCACCAACGGCTTCGTCAACTAACCTCATAGTATCCGCCGCGTTCGGGGGTGGAGTCGGAGGATCCATCGAGCCGGTTTTTCGACTAGTATGGTTTAGCCTTTTCGAATCGATTTGCTAATTTCCAGAATAACCACTGTGCTTGTCCCAAACTGTTATGGCGTCGCTGTACGTATCCACCGCTAATGAGCGAAAGCGACACCGGAGCTGGCGCTTCCGAACCGTTTGCGGAGCAACAGCGTCTGTTCAAACTGTTGTCACAAGACACGCGCCACCTCATCGTTCAGGAGCTTCTCGGGCATCCGGCGCACCTGATGTCACTCGCAGAGCTCGAATACATGGTCGGAAAGACGCAGGCCGCGATCAAAGATCAGCTAGATACTCTCATCGACGCCGGAATCGTCGCGCGCTATACGCACGATCCGAGTGAGAGCGCGCGTGATCTTCCCTCACAGTTCTACGGCTTTACCGAACGCGGCGTTGAAATCCTCTACGAGTACAAGTATCTGCGCGGACTGCCAGTCGCCCGAGCGCTGTACGAGAACACGCGCAAAACGGAGAAGGTCGAGCGCCACGAAGCAGCGCCGCGCCCCGCTTTGCCACCAACTGTCGTGGACGCACTTGTGTTCGACGAACCCAAACTGAAACCCTCTAGCGAATAATCGCCGCGTGGACAATACTTAGGACGCTGGCGTTCTTTTCTTGACTCGCAATGAGTGACATAGAGACCACCAGCGTCAGCGAACAGGGCTTCGTAACCAACAGTCAGGTCGGTGACTTCTCGCTCACCGTCGACGCCACCGACGAGGAGGGACCGAACCCCAACGCGGTGCTCGTCGCCGACTACGCTTCGTGTTACCTCCCCGCGTTCCGCGTCGCCGGACAACAGCACGACCACGACGATCTCGGTCAGCTTCAGATCGACGCCGAAGCCGACCTCGATGGCGATGACGATCTCTCGGCGATTCGCTTCGACCTCTACGTCGAGGAGGAGCTCGACGATTCGGAACTCAATGAGTTAGTTTCGCTCGGCGAGGAGATCTGTCACGTCCACTCGGCGCTCCGAGAGGAGCTGCACGCCGACATCACGGTCGAAGGCGGCGCGTTCTAAAACGGAGGTTCAGTCGGATTCGGTTCCGGTTCCGGTTTCGCTTTCGTTTTCACGATTTTCGAGGCGCAGTTAGTTCGTTAGCGTTGCCTCAAGCGAGATTTCAGTTGCGAGTGCCTTCGAGACGGGGCAGTTCTCCTTTGCCCCCTCGGCGTATTCGAGAAACGCCTCCTCGTCGATATCCGGGACCGTCGCTTCGGTAGTGAGTTCGATACTGGTGATCGCCAGGCTGTCGGTGTCGAGGTGGACGTCCGCGGTCGTATGGACTCGCTCGGGATCGTAGCCATCCCCCGCGAGTTCGTTCGCAAGCGCCATCGAAAAGCAGCTTGCGTGTGCCGCCCCGATCAGCTCTTCGGGGTTCGTCCCTTGCTCCTCTTCGAAGCGCGTTCCAAAGGAGTACGCGCCCTCGAACGCGCCGCTTCCGAGCGCCATCGATCCATCGCCACCTTTCAGATCGCCCTCCCACGTCGCTTCCGCGTTTCTAACTGGCATGGTGTCACCCGAACACGGGTACGTGACACTACAGTATGATTCTACCGACGAAAAACGGCGTTCGATCAGCGGGGCGGTTCGATCACCCCGAGCTGTGAGAACAGCCCGAGCATGTCGAAACACGCCCACGTTTCGACGAGCTTCCCGCCTTCGAGGCGGTGCATGACGTTGCCGGTCACCTCGTAGCGCTCGCCCGTGGCTTCGATCCCCATGAACTCGCCCTCGTGGGTGCCGATTTCTGTCGCACGAAAGGCGACGATATCACCTTCCGCGATGGTCTCATCGAGGGTCATCTCCACGTCCGGGAAGCCCGCACGCCACATTTCAACTGTCTCTTTGAACCCCTCGGGTCCGCGTTTCTCCTCAGGAATGGTGGGATCGTGTCTCACGTACTCCTCGGCGAACAGCTCGTCGGCCACGTCGTAGTTCCCTCCGTTGACGACCTCCCGAACGAAGCGCCGAACGATCTCCTTGTTTCGTTCTTCCGTTTCCGACCGCATCGTCTGTGCCATTGTGACCACTTCGTGTGTATTGGTAGCACGGGAGAGGGGATAACGCTGTCTGGGGAACCCTATACTGTCGGACAGAACGGTTGATACAGTCGCCAACGGCCGTCCCCGGCGATGAACTATCAAAGCCTCTGTCCGATAGTATACTATCAGTCGTAACCACTGACTCAGAGCGCCGACCGCTCTGGGTAGTGGTACGACCAGTTATATAGTCCCGCTCTCCGAACGACGCCTATGAGCAGACAGCCGTGGATGGACCGGATCGTTGGCGACCGGATGGCCGTCGACCGGGAGTTCACCGAACGAGTGAACGGATCGCGTTTTTCCAGCCAGCAGTGGGGCCTGATCATGACCGCGACCGAGTTCGAGATTCGAAATCCCGAAGAGCCCGAGCAAGCGGAACTGGTCGCCAATACGGAAAAACTCCCCCAGATCA
>JADFQH010000205.1 GCA_022561895.1 Methanobacteriota archaeon
ACGGTCTGAGGTCGCGATACGTCGCCGTTGCGACCGCTTCGGGGTAGACCCGCGCGGGGGCGACGCCGAGCGCCCGCGAGAGCGCGTTCGGTTCGACGTGCGGCCCGAGTCGGGCGACAACCACGCCGCTCGTTTCGACATCGGCCGAAAGTTCACCATCGATGGCCCGCGCTCCGAGCGGTTCGATGAGATCGGCGAGCACGCCGATGTTCCGAAGCACCGTGATCGCCCCGCGAACGGTTTCGATACTAATCGTGAGGTGATTTCCGGTGCTGCTGACTGTTAGTGCTTGTCCTTCGACAGTGAGTTCGAGATCGGCTTCGACGGCGACGATCGCGCCCATCCCGCTCAGTCGCGTTCCTGCGTCGTGATCCGCATCGTTCCGTCGACGCGCCACTGGGCGTAGTCGGCGTCCTCGCCCGTTTTGCTCGGTACGTCGACCTCCATGTCCTCGAACTCGTAGGTGATCTCCGCACCGCGGCCCGTCAGTCTGTCGTACAGCCCGATCGCGAGATCCGGCCACGTCTGACTCTCCTCGACTCGCTCGCTTTGGTCATCGCTACTCATGATGCGATAGCTCCTAAGGACGACAGCCACCTTATAGTTCGGATTGACTCGATAAGCCGACACGATCCCAGGGATTTTTGTCCACCGTAGCCGATAGAACGGTATGTACTCACACACCACTATCGATGACATCGAACGACGGTCGATAAACGGTATCGATCCCGTGTTCCGTTCGATCGGCGACGAACTCGGCTCCAAAGAGATGCGTCCAAGCGTCTGGGAGTACCCCAAGGGCGCGTCGAACCAGCGCCATCGCCAAGAAAAACAGGAGGAGTTCTACTATGTGCTCTCGGGGCGGTTCGAGCTAGAGGTTGGGGACGAAACGCTCGAACTCGCGGCGGGCGACGTTGCGGTCGTCGATCCCGACGAATGGCGCAAGCTCATCGCCCGAGAGGACTCGAAACTGCTGGCGGTCGGTGCACCAGCCGGGGACGACGGCGACCTCATGGACGACGGGATCCTCTACGAAGAGTGATCGAACTGAACCATCTCCTCGACAACGAGTGACGGAGAGGCCTCCAAGTCGATGAACTCCTCGGCGTCGGCCTGTACGCGCTCGCCCTCGGGGGATTCGAACGCCGCAGCGAGATCTTCCGTGGAATCGAAGTAGAGTTCGACGATGCCGTCGTAGCCCGCCTTCTCGGGATCGCGGGGGGTCGAGGTGACGTATTTTTCGAGATGGGGGAGCTGACCTGCGATCTCCGTGTGCTCGCCCATCCAGCGTTCTTTGAACTCCTCGTGGGTGATATCCTCGGCTCGCAACAGCAGCTGTACCATCTTGATCATGGCTGTGCCTCGTTCGCCAGCGGTTTCGGCCTATCGGTTTTCGCTACGGTTATGAGTGTGCGCTCCTTTGTCACGATTATGTTAGCGCGTACCGAGCTGCGAACGCCACAGAAGCGTGCATGCGAGTGTTGTAGTCGATACGAGGTATGGGACACGGACGACGGATTCTGGAAAATCGCGACCGATGACAACGAACGACTGACCGGCAACCCCCACTGTATCCACGAGTGGGACATCGACGGCACCTTCCGCCCCTTCGAGTAGATGCCGACGGCGTATATCACCGCACCGTCCGACGCCGCCCCCTCGCTCGCGCGCACCCTCGTTGAGGAACGCCTTGCCGCCTGCGTCAACCGCCTCCCCTGCAGCTCGACCTATCGCTGGAACGGCGAGATAATCGAGGACGAGGAAGTGATCCTTCTTGCGAAAACCACCGATGAGCGCTATCCCGACCTCGTTTCGCGCGTCGAAGCCGAACACCCATACGAGGTGCCCTGTATCGAGCGATTCGACGAGGAAGACGTGCTTCCGGCGTTTTCCGAGTGGATCACGGACTCGACGAGCGACCGCTAGCGAAGCGCCGACAGCACCGACAGCGCACCCTCCACGTAGCTCTCTTCGAGGACGACGTCTGCGGCCGTCCGCGCCGCTCTGTCGGCGTTTGCCACCGCGAACGACCGGCCCGCAACCTCGAACGTCGAAACGTCGTTCTCCGAGTCCCCAATCGCGACGAACTCCTCGGAAGTGCGATCGAGCACGTCACAGATCGCGCACAATCCCTCGCCCTTCGTGATCGCCGGGTCCTTCACGTGGTAGGCGTAGCCCGTATCCACGACTTCGAGACCGTGATCGTCGGCGATAGTTTCGAGGGGAGCCAGCGGCGAGGCGCGGTTAACTGCCACTTCGGTCTCGCGCCAGCGGTTCACCAGATCGCTCTCACCCCAGCCCAGATCGTATCCTACCTCGCGGTACTCGCGTGCGACCTCGCGGGCGGCGCTCGCCTCGCCCACGATTTCGATCTCGTCGCCAGCGAGGACGATCCCGCCGTTTTCGGCGATAACCAGAGGGGGGATGCCGACGAACTGACAGAGCGCAACCGGGTATGGAAACGCCTTGCCGGTGGCGATCACCACGGGAGAAGGCCACTCGCGCAGCTCCTCGAACACCCGTGGGCCGATCGCGCTCGAGCCATCGCCGCGAGTAATCGTCCCGTCGATATCGAGAACGAGCGGTGGAGTCATACCCAGTGTTCGAACGCCGGCGGTTAAACTGGCGGCGATCCTCTTTCAGTTCCTATATCAACATCAACGGTTATGTCGCTCCTCTTTGTTATGGGGATAGATGGCACGAAACGTACTCATGGCAGGGATCGGAGCGATATCGGTCGCGCTGCTCGTAATCGGCGCGCTCGGAGCCTACCGACTCTTTTCGTATCTAGCCGCACTGTTCATTCTCGCAGTTATCGCTGTCCCGTCGATCGAAGCGGGGAGTAGCGAACGCTCGCTCGCACCGTTTACCGGATTGCTCGGCGGTTTAGCACTCTTGTTTTTCGGCGGGCTTACCGGCATCTGGCTGCTCTGGGAGCCCGGCGTCACCGAGTACACCTATCTGCTCGGGCTCCCCGAACCGACGTTCGTCTATCTCCTCTTTATCTGGATCCTCCCCCTCCTGGGAGCGATCTACTACTCGCTGATCTTCGACCGGATCGGGAGCGAGGAGATCGTCGAAGGAATCCTCTCGGAGGCGCGCACGGCCCAAAAACGAGAATCGTTCCCGCTCGCGCCGGATCAGGTCGAGCGCACGACCGATCTAGAGGTGGAGGCGACCGATGATTGAGCATCTGCTCCCGCTCCAAGAGGAGGGAATTCCCGTCGCGGACGACCCGGTGATCATCGCTTTTGGTGGAGCCTACCTGCTGATCGTCATTCTCATCGGCGTCTGGGGCTACCTACAGACGAACTCGACGAGCGATTTCCTCATCACCGGAAAGAGCGTCGGGACATGGGTGCTCGCGATGACCGCCTTCTCCGTTATCCAGTCCGGCTTCGGCTTCGTCGGCGGCCCGGAGCTCGTCTTCGAGTTCGGGACGACCGCACTCTGGATCTTCTTTACCGCCCCGCTCGGTTTTCTCGTAACGTGGGTCGTCCTCGCAAAGCGAATGCGAATCCTCGCCGATATCAGAAACGTGCTGACGCTTGCGGATGCGACCTACGTTCGCTTCGAAAGCGAGTGGGTCCGCGGGCTTACCGGTGTGGCCGTCGCCCTCGGCGTCATCGCCTATCTGGCCGTGAACCTCGCTGCCCTCCAGTTCGTCATGCGCGCGATCTTCGGCATCCCGCTCATCTGGGGACTACTGGGCGGCGCACTCATCCTCCTTCTCTACAGCATGCTCGGCGGAATGATTGCAGGAGTGTGGACCGACTTCCTCCAGGCGATTACGATGATCGTCGGCGCGGTGTTCGTCTTCGCCTACGCCCTCTCCTTTGGCGGCGGCATGGCGGGTATCTCCCAGAACCTTGCAACGGCAGACCCCGCGCTCATCTCACCGTTCGGCGCGCTCGGCGGGGCGACAACCGCCGTTCTGGTCGGGATCTCGTGGTGGTTCCTCTTTTCGGTCGGCGCGGCCGGACAGCCCCACTTGATCACGAAGTTCTACATGAGCCGGAACATGACGATCCTGAAGTGGGGCGCGCCCATTGCGGCGATCTCCTATGCGATTTCGAGCCTGATCGCCTTCTCGGCGGGGCTATCCATGCGCGCACAGGTCGAAACCGGTGCGGTCGCACAGACCTTCAGCGCGAGCGAGGTCGGACCCGTTTTCGTCCTCGCTTACACCCCGAGCGTCGTGGCCGGTCTCGTGCTTGCCGCCCTCCTCGCGGCGATCATGTCCACGAGCGACTCCTTTTTGAATATCGGCGCAGCAGCCATCTCTCGAGATATTCCGCGGGCGATGGGTCGCCCGATCACGGACGACAAAACCGAACTCCGTGTTACGCAGGGTGCGCTTGCAGGACTGACGGTGCTCTCGACGATCGTCGTCTTCTACTCACAGGCGCTCGTGGGCATTCTTGGCGCGATCAGCTGGGGCTTTTTCGCCGCGGCGTTCGTTCCGGTCGTCGTACTGGGGCTGAACTGGAAGGGAGCGACCAAGGAGGGTGCGGTCGCGGCTCTCGTCGTCGGGATGCTCTTCAACATCGTTTACAACGTGATCCCGGAAGCGGCGGAGATCACGGGAGCCGAATGGATAGGCAACGCCGTTTTAGCGACCTATCCGTACCCTGCGGAAGTACCCGCAGAAGCGATCTCCCTGCTGGTCGCGATCGCCGTCTTCGTCTTCGTCTCGCTCGCTACCCAGAACCGCGAAGGGAATACGCTTCCTGCTGACCTTCACGCCCTGATCGAACGATGACCGAAGTTCAGAAAAAACGATGAGCGAAGCGCGCCTCGGGCAGCTGACCGGCTGGGTCCGCCGCCGTCCGAGTTCGCTCGAGTTCTGGGAGCTCTTCGTAACGAGCGACCGACTCATCTGGTGTTTCGTCGGCGAGACGTTCTCCTCGGCGCTGCTGCGTGCCGACATGGGCGAACGCGCCCGCGACGAACTCGACTCGCTGACGCTCGATGAGATCGCGGCGTACAACGAACGAAACTTCGAGATCCCCCTCGATTCACTCTCCTCCCTGCGACTCGTCCGTGGAACGCGCTTTCGACGCACTCGGCTCGAAATCGCGTGGAACGGCGAGGATCGGACACTCTACAGCACGAAATCGAGCGACCCCCAAGGGGAGCTGATAGAAACGCTGGCCGACGACCCTCGTTTAGAAGGGCTCTCGGTCGAGACGACAACACCCTCCTCATTCTTCGACAGACGATGACCCGAGATACTGAAAAGCCGTGGTATTGCACGCTCAACTACGACCGCTACGAGGACGCTCGACGGGAATTTTCGTGGGACCTTCCCGAAAACTACAATCTCGCGGACGACCTGCTTCGCAAGCACCCGAATCCCGACGCGCCAGCGCTCCATCAGGCCTATCCGGATGGACGGCGCGAAACGTACTCGTTCGAGGATCTCGACCGCCGCTCGAACCGGCTTGCGAACGCCCTCGAAGAAATGGGCGTTTCTCGCGGCGATCGCGTGGGCGTTATCGTCCCGCAGAAACCCGAGAACCTGCTCGCGCATCTCGCGTGCTGGAAGCTCGGTGCGGTCTCGCTTCCCCTTTCGGTTCTGTTCGGACCGGACGCGCTCGGCTATCGGCTTCGCGATAGCGAGGCACGGGTCGTCGTCGCGGACGAGTCGGTTCGTGAGGTAGTGGAAGAAATCGAATCGGAGTGTCCCGATCTGACGGAGGCCATCGTGGTGGACGGCGAGGGAGAAACGTCGTTCGAGTCGGTGATCGACGGCCATTCAGAAGAGTACGAGATTACGGAGTCCGATCCCGAAACCCCGGCGATCATCATGTACACGAGCGGGAGTACCGGCCCGCCGAA
>JADFQH010000206.1 GCA_022561895.1 Methanobacteriota archaeon
CCGTGACTCGGCCGCCCGCGTACTGGCCGAGGATGCCGACCATCAGCAACCCAGTATAGATGTACTGGGCGGGTTCGGCGGACTGACCCATGATCGTGTACGTGCCGAACTGCGGGAGATCCGCAATCATATCCGGCATAAACGTCAGCAGACCCCGGTAGTAGGTTCCGTAAAGCATGACGATGACGAACGCGAGGGCAAAGCCCGTAGTGAAGAGGAGTCGGGAGTCCGCAACGATCTCCCGAAGGTCGAAGTCGTCCTCTTCGTCGGCGTCGATCTGTTCGGCTTCCTCCCCGCCATCAGTTGCGGTCGCGGCGGTCTCGTCGAACTCCATCGACGAGCCGAGGATCACGACGGCGACGGCGGGCACGACGAGTACGACGATCACGAAGCGCCAGTCCAGAAAGAGGAGCAAGAGGGCGGCGAGCAGCGGTCCGAACGCCGTCCCGATATTACCGCCGACGCCGTGGTAGGCGAAGACGGTCCCACGCTCTTCTGCGCCGCGGCTGATCAGCGAGAGCCCTGCGGGGTGGTAGATGCTCGCGGCCGCCCCCCAGACGATGATCGCCGCACAGAGCGTGTAGATGTTGGGCGCAAGCACGAGCAAAAAGAAACCCCCGCCCATTCCCACGACTGAGGCGACGATCAGCTCCCGCGAGCCGTAGTTGTCGGCCAGGACGCCGCTTGGCAGTGCGCCCACACCGATCAGCCCGTAGCCGATGCTGACGACGATACCGAGAACGAACGCGGAAACGTCGAACACGTCGAGCCAGATGACGATGAAAATAGGGATCGAAAGCTCGTACGTGTGAAAAATCCCGTGTGCGAGCATCGTAAAGCCCGTGATCGACCGGTCGTTGTCGTTCATATCGTAGATATCAGTGTGTGTGTTCTGTTCTCTCTTCTCATGATAGTTGAGGAACTCTCATGCATCCTCTTAACTAATCCTATTCCGTGAACCGTTTCCGCTCGGATTCGCTTCGTCTTCTCGCGGCTCCGCCGCTCACGAGTCGTTCCTCCCCGTTCGCTACGCGCGGTTCTCGCTTCGTCTTCACGCGGTTGCACCGCGCGAATGGTCCACGGGACCGTCGGTCCCGCGCTACTCATCCTCGCGCAAAAATCCCCTCCAAAAAACCGCCCGCTCCGCCTGAAACCGCTCCGCTACTGCTGTTGGGCGTCAACCACAGCAACCGCCGCGAGGTTGACGATATCCTTCACCTCGTCGCCGCGCTGGAGGACGTGAACCGGCTTGTCCATGCCGACGAGCATCGGGCCGATCGCCTCCGCACCGCCGAGGCGCTGGAGCAGTTTGTAGCCGATGTTTCCGGCTTCGAGATTGGGGAAGACGAGCACGTTCGCGGGCTCTTCGAGCTCCGCGAAGTCGTAGGTCCCTTCGAGGATCTCCTCGACGACCGCCGTATCGGCCTGCATTTCGCCGTCAACCGGGAACTCCACGTCGGGATCGCGCCGGAGCATTCGTGCGGCCTCGCGTGGTTTTCTGGTCCCCTCGTTGTTGACGCTCCCGAAATCGGAGTACGACAGCATCGCAGCGCGCGGCTCGACGTTGAACCGTCGAACGAGGTCGGCGGTGTGGTTGGTCACCTCGGCGAGGACTTCGGCGGTCGGATCCTGGTTGACGGTGACGTCCGCACAGAAGACGACCCGATTCTTGAACGCGAGCAGGTAGACGCCAGCGGCGTAGTTGGCGTCGTCGGCGGTGCCGATCACCTGCAGCGGCGGGCGCGCGCCCGTGGGGTAGTGGTGGGTCAACCCCGTCAGCATCGCATCGGCGTCGCCCATCTCGACCATCACGCTGCTGAGGTAGTTCGAGTCCTGCTCGACGAGATCCTCTGCCTCGCTTCTGGTGATCCCCTTTCGCTGGCGGATCTCATACAGGCGTTCTGCGTACTCGTCGAGTTCCGCTTCGGAAAGGTCGACCACGTCGGGGTCGAACACGAGACCCAACTGCCGAATGGTCGTCTCGATCTCCTCGCGGTCCCCGATGAGCACTGGTTGAGCGATCCCCTCCTCTTGCATCTGGTAGGCCGCGCGGATCATCTTCTCGTCTTCGCCCTCCGCGAGCGCCACCCGCTTTGGATTGCTGCGGGCCTTGTTCAGAACGACGCGCATCATCTCGCGGGATTTCCCGAGGCGGGCTTCGAGCTTCTCTCGATACTCGTCGAGTTCGACCTCGCGGCGGGCGACCCCACTGGAGATCGCCGCCTGCGCGACGGCCGGCGCGACCTCGAAGAGCACGCGGGGATCGATCGGTTTGGGGAGAATGTATTCGGAACCGAACTGGAGTGGCTGGTCGCCGTAGCCCTTCCGAACTGCATCAGGAACGTCCTGCTTCGCGAGATCCGCGAGCGCCTCCGCGCAAGCAATCTTCATCTCCTCGTTGATCTCCGTGGCTCTGACGTCGAGCGCCCCGCGGAAGATGAAGGGAAAGCCCAGCACGTTGTTGACCTGATTGGGGTAATCGGATCGCCCTGTCGCCATGATCACCGTATCCTCGCGGGCGGCTTTTGCGTCCTCGTAAGTGATCTCGGGATCGGGATTCGCCATCGCGAAAATAATGGGGTCGCTCGCCATCTCCCGGACCATCTCCTGTGAGACGATCCCGGCGATCGAGAGTCCAACGAGCACGTCCGCACCCTCCATCGCGTCCGCCAGATCTCCCTCGGGTACGTCCCGTGCGAACTGGCGTTTGTACTCGTTTACTTCCTCGCTCCGCGCCTCGGTGATGATCCCCGAGGAATCACACATCGTGATGTTCTCCCGAGCGACCCCGAGCGAGACGTAAAAGCGGGCGGTGGCGATCGCGCTCGCGCCCGCACCCGAAAACACCACGTCGAGCTCTTCGAGTTCCTTGCCCGCGATCTCGGCGGCGTTGAGGAGTCCTGCCCCGCTGATGATCGCCGTTCCGTGCTGGTCGTCGTGGAAAACCGGGATCGACATCTGCTCTCTCAGGGCCTCTTCGATCTCGAAACACTCGGGGGCCTTGATGTCCTCTAAGTTGATTCCCCCAAACGTCGGCTCCATCGCCTTCGTCGCGGCGATCATCGATTCCGGGTCCTCCAGATCGAGTTCGATATCGAAGACGTCGATGTCCGCAAAGCGCTTGAACAGGACGCCTTTGCCCTCCATGACGGGTTTCGAGGCCGTCGCGCCGATATCGCCCAGCCCGAGGACGGCAGACCCGTTCGAGATCACTCCTACTAGATTGCCTTTCGCGGTGTAGCGATAGACGTCGTCGGGATTCTCGTCGATCGCCCGGCAGGGACCTGCCACACCGGGCGAGTACGCAAGCGAGAGGTCGCGCTGGGTGTTCGTCGGTTTCGTGGTTGCGATTTCGATTTTTCCGGGTGGGTCGGCCACGTGATAGTCGAGGGAGTCGTCTTCTAGTGACATACCGGACCCTCTTGCGATACCGACAAAAAGGTATCGTCATAGGCAGAGCATGCGGTTCGACGATCAACGATCTCGGACGATGAAAAACACCAAATCCCCTGGGAACGAACCACCCGACATGTCCACTGTCGACACGTTCGAAGAATCCCTCGACGGGCTGGCCGTCGAGACGACGCGGCTCGCCTCCGAGTCGTTCGGGGAGGTCCTAGAGGACGTTATCGAGAAACCTGCGGTCGGAACGCTCTCGCTCGATTCCGTCTCGCTCGAAGGAACGTCGGTCGTCACCGACCCATCCCCAAAGGAGATCGACGAAGCGGTGACCGGCGTTACCGGCGCGACGCTCGGAATCGCAGATTACGGCTCCGTGGCCCTTCCCTCGACCCCCGATGGGGCGGAACCGATCAGCCTCTTCTGTGACCATCACATCGTCGTCATAGAGGAGGACGCGATCGTCCCCGACATGCCGAGCGCCGTCGGGACGCTTGCGACGACGCTCGCCGACGATCGAGAGAGCGCGATCATCGCGACCGGGCCGAGCGCGACCGCCGATATGGGTGCGCTGGTTCGCGGCGCACACGGCCCGAAAACCGTCCACGCGCTCGTGATCGAATCATGAGCACGGACGACAAAGCGGCCCACATCCGCCACCTGCTCGACACCGAGGGCGACAGCGTCCAAGCGAATACTCAAATATTTAATCAGGGACGGTACGCCGCCGTTGAGGGCCTCGATGACTACGAGGGACTGAAGGATCGCGCCCGCGAGATCAAGGAGGACGCGATTTCCCGCCTGCCGGATCTGATCGACCAGCTCACCGAAACCGTCGAGGCCAACGGAGGGGAGGTCTATCTCGCGAGCGACGAGGAGGACGCCAATCGGTATATCACCGAGGTCGCCGAGAGTGACAACGCCGAAACCCTCGTCAAAAGCAAGTCGATGACCAGCGAGGAGATCGAGGTCAACGACGCGCTCGAATCGGCGGGCGTCGACGTGTACGAAACCGACCTGGGCGAGTTCGTCATCCAGCTCGCCGAGGAATCGCCCTCGCATATCGTCGGCCCGGCGATCCACAAATCGCGCACGGAGATCGCCGAACTGTTTAATGAAGTCTTCGAACCCGACGAGCGCCTCGAAACCGCAGAAGAACTCACGATGTTCGCCCGCGAGTACCTCGGCGAGCGGGTCAAAGAGGCCGACATCGGGATGACCGGCGCCAACGTCGGTATCGCCGAAACCGGCGGGATTGTCATCGAAACCAATGAGGGCAACGCACGTCTCGTTACGAGCATCGGGAACTGCCACATCTGCGTCATGGGTGTCGAAAAAATTGTCGATACCATCGAAGACGCCCTCCTAATGGTGCTCGCCCACCCTGTGAGCGCGACGGGGCAACTGCCGACGACCTACGTCACGTGGATGCACGGCAGGTCGCCCCTAGGGGAAGGCGCGGAAAAACCCCGCGAATCCCACATTATTATCCTCGACAACGGGCGCTCGGAAATGCGCCAAGATCCCGACATGGCCGAGGCCCTGCATTGCATTCGCTGCGGAGCCTGCATGAATATCTGCCCCACCTACGGCGTCGTCGGCGGCCACACCTTCGGCCACATATACCCCGGACCCATCGGCATTCCATGGACCGCCCAGGTCCATGGCCTCGAGAAGGCGGGCGATTTCGCGCCGCTTTGTATTTCCTGCGGCCTTTGCCAAGTGATCTGTCCCGCCGACATAAACATGCCCATGATGATTGCCCGGGTCAAAGACCGGGATGCGCGGCAACGCGGACGCCCGGTAGTCGACCGCGTTATGATGGCCGCCGACGAACTCGCCGCACTCGGCAGCGCCACGGCGCCCTTCTCGAACTGGTTGTTAAAGTCCTCCTGGTTTCGAATCCTGCTCGAAAAAGTCGCCGGTCTGGACCGCCGAAGAACGCTCCCCGAGTTCAGCCCTACCCACGTGTTCAAACGCTTTCGGAACCAAATCGCGCAAGAGCCGGCCTTCCCGGAAAACAAAGTGGCGTTTTTCTCCGACGTGTATGCGCGATACAACGCGCCCGAACTGGCCATCCGCGCCGTCGAACATTTGCAAGGCTGCAAATGCAAGGTCGTGTTCCCGAAACAAAAGTCGAGCGGCTATCCCTTCATCGCCTACGGCGACCTCGCCAAGGCCGAAGATCGGGCGCGCTACAACGTCGCCAATTTGATCCCCTTCGTTCGGCAGGGTTACGACATTGTTTCGCCGGAGCCCACCGCCGTATACGCCCTGCGAAAATCCTATCCAAGTCTGATGGACAACTACGTCGATGCGGTGCACGTTTCCAAAAATAGCTACGAACTTTTCGAATACCTGTTGAAAGTAGAGGGCAAGCCCGATGAGACCCTCCTGAAGGGACGCCGCTTCGGATA
>JADFQH010000207.1 GCA_022561895.1 Methanobacteriota archaeon
GAGCGCGACCACTGCACACTCCTCGCCGGCCATCGCCCGCGCGCGATTTGCGAGCGTGTCGCCGTCGACCCCCGAGAGCACGCCGACGAGCCAGCGCTCGCCCGCACACTCGACGATCTCCTCCCGGAGCGCCGCTATCTGGGCGTCGGCAATCCGGTCGAGCAGGTCATCGCGTTCGTCGCGAAGCTCCGCGATCTCGTGCTGTTTGTGCTCGACGGCTTCGGGTAGATCAGCGGGGCTGACGCCGAGCGTGCGGGCGGCGGATAGCGCCGCCGTCCGCGTCTCGGCGTGCTGCTCGATGGCCGTCGGGCCGACCGCCAGCTCCACTCGCGTTAATCCCTCGCCGGGGTTCGAGCGATCGAGAACCGAGATGAAACCGATCTCGCGGGTGTTCGTTACGTGGGTTCCGCCACAGGCGGCGCTGTCCCATGACTTCGTCGTGGGGCCAGTGGGTCTCCGATCCACGCTGTCCCACAGCTCTGCTGTGGGGCCAGCAGACTCTTGGCCCGCGCTGTCCCGCGATGAAGTCGTGGATCCTGCGGTTTCGTCGCCGATGGTCACGACCCGAACGCCCTCCCCGTCACCGAAGACGCCCTCCTCGGTTTTCGTGTTGAACGCGACTTCCTCGCGGGCGCGGGCGTCATCTACTGGAATCGTCTCCCACGAGACGGGGCGGCTTGCCCAGACCGCGCGGTTTGCGAGGCGTTCGAGATCGACGAGAACCCCGTCGTCGATCCCCGTACTGGTCTCGAAGTCGATCCGCGCCTTTCGCTCGTCGATATCGAACCCGCCGTAGCCGAGATCGTCGAGCAGCCTGCGACCCGCACCGTACAGAACGTGACTCGCGGTGTGGGTTCGCATACAGTAGGTGCGAAACGCCGGATCGACCGAACAGGCGACGGTCTCCCCGCTTTCGAGATTGTCCTCGTCTGCAAACGTGTGGATGACCTGCCCGTCTCGTTTCTGCACATCTACGATCGCCACCCCACCGATCTCGCCGCGGTCGGCGGGCTGGCCGCCGCTCTCTGGGTAGAAGTAGGTCCGGTCGAGAACGATCTCATGGCCGTCTCGCTCTTCGATCCGTGCTTCGAACTCGGTCGTGTACGGTTCGGTTGGTGCGAGGGAGTCCATGACCGTGGATTTCGTTCGAGGGAGAAAAACCTACTCGGCGAGTTCGATGTCCAGTTCGGATTCGAGATCGGCGATCAGCGAGCCGCCGACGCCCGCGCGGGCGGCTCTGCCCTGTTCGACGGCCATAATCTGCTCTTCGGAAACGTCGATCGAGTCGGCAAGTTCGTTGATCTGGAGGCCGGCATCCTGTCTGGCTTCCCGAAGGCGGTCGCCGTATCCCGAGACGAGGTAGGGAAGAGGATCGGAGTCGTAGTTGGTCCCTTCACGTTCCCAGCGGGTCGAATCGCCCCCTTGCGCGTCTCGCATCTCGGCAACCTTCCGGGCGGCGCGTTTCTTTCGGTCGCGCTCTTTCGAGCGCTCGTCGCGTTTCGTATCGGCGTCGTCGTGCGCACCGCAGGACGCACAGACCTGCAAGGTCGCCCCGGCGATCGTCGCCGTGTTGAGCGACGACGAAGAGACTCCACAGAGTTCACAAGAGCCGCCGTCGTCCCCGCCGGAGGAGCCGCCGGTCGAGTATTTTGCCATGCAACCCCTACGGAACCCGCACATTTGAATATACTGTCGGCTGTACGTATCGATATACCGCCGGGTGAAAACGGCTTCAAAGTCGCATGCCCGTGGTGTTCAAAGTCATCCGTGCGTAACGAATCACAGTCGACAGTATACCTCGTTTACGTGTCTCACACCGGAACGCCACCAACGAAACGAAAGCCCTTTTATCGGAGGTGGAATAGGATCGGGTGCAAAGAGACAGCGAGCGTGGGTAGCCAAGCCAGGCCAACGGCGCAGCGTTGAGGGCGCTGTCCCGTAGGGGTCCGCCGGTTCAAATCCGGTCCCACGCACCTTTTGCTGCGCTACACTCGCTAGCGCTCGCTCCGCTGGCAAAAGCTGTCCTGCGGGACCAAAGGTCCCGCAGGTGCAGCAAGACGGCGAAGCCATCTTGCACGCCACCAAAAACGCACGAGGTTCCCTCCGGTCACCTCGTGCTACCGCTCGCTTCGCTCGCGGTGAGTATGCAAGCCGCAGGTTCTGCATTGGACCGGTTTGAACCCTGCAAGTCGCAGCTGGCGAGCGAACGAAATGAGCGAGCCGGACCGTCTTACTCCGGTTCAAATCCGGTCCCACGCATCGCAAGCGCGGACGAAGTCCGCGAGGCGCGCGCGGAATCTGAATGGTTCCGCGGCACGTCGAACGGGCGCTTCGTGCCCGTAAGACGCAACCGCCGAACGACGATGCAGGTAATTTCCCTTCGTGGACATCACCCACGCACAATCCTTTCGACGCGACAACCGAACAGCGAGCGCGTTATCGACTGCTTTTCTCCGGTTCTCAAAAATACCCACGTTGCGTGCTTGACGATTCGTCCGAGAAGTACCGATATGAGAGGGGAGACGGCGTAAATTAGTACTGCTCTAACAGCTGGGTCGGCGTGATGGGAACCAGCCCATCTCCGTAGGCGGTGTCCTCGTCCTCGTCGGCGATCCGGTCGAGTTGGGCTTCGAACTCCTCGACGCTCATGCCCTCTTCGCCGATCTCCTCGAAGTACGGGACGACTACCTGGTGATGTTGGTCCGCACGGAGGATCGCGGCGCGGCTGCTGTCGTAGTCGCTTCCGTTGACCGCCGCAATCGTGTGGCGACCCGTCGGCGGGATGCCGCTCGAATTGCCACCCGAAACGAACGCAAGCTCGTGGGTCTCACGAAGCACGTTCAGTGTATCGGTGTTCATCCGGTTGCGCGGCGTGAAGAAGTGCTGTGCGCCCTCTTCGAATCCGCGATCCGCCAGATAGTCCCGGTTGTTCTCGATGACGCGACGTTGTTCATCGGCGTCGAGTTCAGTGAGATCGCCGGCGTGTTGGGGGTACGAGCAGATATCCCAGCCGGCGTCGCGCATCTCGCGCAGCTGGTCGGTATCGAGACGGCCCGAACGGTTGAGCAGGTCCTGTGAGATTCCGAGTGCACCGACCCAACCGCGCTCTTCCATGATCGGGAAGACGGTTTCGTAGTGCGATTCGAGACCGCCGTAGAAGGCGAGAATCACGTTCGACTCGTCCTGAGCCGGCGTCGTCCGCATGTCGTCGACCCAGAACTGGATCTCCTCGCCCTCCTGGCCGATCATCGCCAGGCGGATCTCCTGGACGTTTTCGAAGTCGGGCGAGCCAAAGCCAAGCGAGTAGCCGAAATCGACGCGGAACCACTCGTCGACCCCCGACGGAAGGCTGCGGGTCGCGGTCACGCGGTCGTCGCCGCCGGGCGCGCGCACTTCGAGCTGGAGCCGCCCACCGACAGGTGCTGCGACCTTGACCGCACAGGAGATGTACTGATCCGAGAGATCGAACGCGCTCGAAAACGCGCGGCCAATGATCGCGTTCCCCCCGTCGGGTTTCTCGACTCGAAGCGAGGTCTCGCCCGTAACGACCTCCTCGTCGTCCGCGATAAGCTCCTCGTTGTCGAACGGGAACCAGTTGCCGCCGCCTTCGAAGTCGTCGATCTGCTCGCCGTAGTCGATCGCGGCGGCTTGTGCGGCGTCGTTCGGCTCGCCACCGTTGCCGTTGTCACCGTCGGTATCGCCGTTTCCATTCCCTGTGCCGTTGTCGCCGTTGCCGTTGTCGCCGTTTCCGTTCCCGTCTCCGTTGTCATCCATACAGCCAGCGAGCGCGATGGAGGATGCCCCAACGGTTCCAAGGAAGGTGCGGCGGGATAGTGGGTCTCTCATACAACGTGTTCTCCGTACTGTATACTCTTTCTAATATGGTGCTTAAATCCTATTAACTGAATCATAACGGATTGATTATATGTGCTGTTGTGGTGACGGATGACAGCGTCGATACTACGGACTCCACGACCATGAGTATATGTGGAAAATTGGATCGTCGAATCCACTTTGGCGACGATGACCGATAGTATATACGACCATCGGCCCTCCGATCGAGTATGCAACAGCAGGTTCGCGCACACGTCCCCGCGCTCACGGGGCTGTTGACCGCCATCTCGCTCGCGCTCGTGTTCGGAGCAGTCCTCGGGTATATTCCGAACACACTGGTTCCCGACTCACCCAACTGGGTGCTTGCGGCGATCCCGCATATCAACGTTCTTTTCAGCCTCAGCGCAATCGTGACGATCTCGCTTGGTTGGTACTGGATCCGTAACGAGGAGATCGAAAAACACCGCCTCGCCATGTTCGCCTCGCTCGGGCTGTTCGTCGGCTTTCTCACCCTCTATCTCTACCGGCTGATCAGCTTAGGCGGTCCCGAACCGTTCCCCGGCCCCGAAACGATCTATCAGTTCGTCTATCTCCCGATTTTGGGTGTGCATATCCTACTCGCCGTGCTCTGTATTCCGCTTCTGTACTACGTCCTGTTGCTCGCGCTCTCGCATCCCGTCCGCGAGCTTCGCCGAACCGCACACGCGCGGGTCGGGCGAGTCGCCGCCTCGCTCTGGCTGATCTCGTTTTCGCTCGGCGTCGTCGTCTACCTCCTCCTCCACGGCGTCTACTGATCAGTCGTCCGCCGAGAGCGCCGCTCCCCCGACCTCCGGGCGCGTCACGTCACGATCCGTCCCCTCGCCCTCGATCTCGTAGGGATACTCGCCCGTTACACAGCCCAGACAGAGATCCCCGTTCGCTTCGCCCAAAGCCTCTGCGATCGCCTCGACCGAGAGGTAGGCGAGGCTGTCCGCACCGATCGCCTCTCGAACCTCCTCGGTTTCACGCCCGGCGGCGATCAGCTCCTCGCGCGAGGCCATGTTGATCCCCATATAACAGGGCGCGGCGATCGGCGGCGCGCCGATCCGCAGGTGAACCTCGCTCGCACCGGCTTCCCTGAGCAGCGAGACGAGCTGATTCGAGGTCGTGCCCCGAACGATGCTGTCGTCGATCAGGGTGACCGACTTGCCCTCGACCGTACTCTTGATCGGGTTGAGTTTCAGCCGGACGGCGCGCTCGCGCTCGTCCTGTGTCGGCATGATGAACGTGCGTCCGACGTACCGGTTTTTCATCAGCCCCTCCGCGAACTCGACACTCTCGCTTACGGTTTCACCGTTCGCGTTTTCCAAGGCGCGTCGCGCCTCGCTCTCGGAAGCTTCGGCGTAGCCCGAGGCAAAGGCCCGACCCGAGTCGGGAACCGGCATCACCACATCCGTCTCGATCCCGCTTTCGTCCCAGAGTTTTCGACCGAGATCGCGCCGGACTTCGTAGACGAGGTTGTCGTCGATCACGCTGTCGGGACGGGCGAAGTAGACGTGTTCGAAAAAGCAGTGAGCGGTGTTCTCGCGCTCGACTAACTGGTAGGAGTCGAAATCAGTAGGAGAAAGAACGACGAGTTCGCCGGGATGAACGTCACGAACGAGCTCCCCGTCTAAGGTATCGATGGCGGCCGACTCGGAGGCGATCATATACCCGTCGTCGAGTTTGCCGATACAGAGCGGGCGATTACCCTCGGGATCTCGGAGTCCGAGAACGGTGTCGTCGTGTGAGATCGCAAGCGAATACGAGCCGTGGATCCGACTCATCGTGCGTTTGACCGCGCGGACAAGATCCTCGTTCAGGAGGTTGCGCGCGAGATCGTGGGCGATCACCTCGGTGTCGCCATCGGAGGTGAAGGCGCTTTCATAGGTCTTACGGTCTTCGTTACCCGCCGCGGAGAAATAAGAAATTCGGCCCCCCTCGACGATATCGA
>JADFQH010000208.1 GCA_022561895.1 Methanobacteriota archaeon
GAGGCGACAAACGTCGCGGCGGGTGCGGTTGCGACCGCGGAGTGGGAGAGGGAGGCGCTAACAGCGGCTGCTGGCGAAGGATTTTCGACCGCGACCGGCGTTGCGGACGCACTCGCCATGCAAGGTCTTCCGTTCAGGACCGCCCACGAGCTCGTCGCGGTTGCAGCCGAACAGAGTGGTGACTACGAGGCGCTTGAGGCAGCAAGCAGAGAGGTTCTCGGCGAATCACTCGAAGAACACGTCTCTCGCGAAGCGGTCGAGTCGGCGCTCGACCCCGAAGAGAGCGTGACGAGCCGCGATTCTGCGGGTGGGCCAGCACCCACCACTGTCGGGACGGCACTCGCTTCGGCCGAAGCATCGATTGTGGCCGACGAGAAGGCGATCAGTGGACTCGAACAATCACTCGATGAAGCCGCCGAGAGGCTGAAAACGGAGGTGGCCCGGTATGGATAAACGACCGCCCCGGCTGGGGCATGTACACACACTTCATCGCTGATACTCGCGGCGTGATTCGCGGCTCGATGGCTGTTCCGTCCGCTTAGGCGCCAGTATAGTCATGTTAATTAAACGATAGATTCGACGGGTTTAAGACGAGTGGCGTGATAGGGGAGAGTACAATGGCAGACGACAGCACAATCACGGCGGAGGACCCACTGACCGGCGACGAGATCGAGATTCCCTCGGATGTCGAGGTCGGCGAGATCATCGACAGCCCCGTGAGTGGGGCGGAGTTGGAGGTCGTCTCGACCGATCCCGTGACGCTCGAAGAAGCGCCGGAGCTCGAAGAGGACTGGGGCGAGTAGTAGGAATGAACGACGACCAGCGCACGACAGAACAGCAATGAACATCCATACAGTGACCGATTTTCTGGCCCGCCACACGAGGTGGAGGCAGTACGAATGAACGTAGGCATTCTTTACTCCCGGATCCGCAAAGACGAGAAGCTCCTGCTCAACGAGCTTCGAGAACGCGACCACGAGATCACCAAGATCGACGTGCGAAAACAGCAGTTCAACGTCCATAATCCTCCGGAAATCTTCGAGGGCGTAGATCTCGTCCTTGATCGGTGTCTCTCGACGAGTCGGAGCCTCTACATCACACGCTTTTGTGAGGCCTACGGGATCCCCGTGGTCAACGGTCCCGAGACCGCAGAAACCTGCGCCGATAAGGTGAAAAACAGCCTCGCACTCGCGAGTGCGGGCGTGCCGACGCCGAACACCGACGTGGCGTTTACCACCGAGGCCGCCTTAGAAAGCATCGAGACGTTCGGCTATCCCTGTGTTCTCAAGCCCGTCATGGGTTCGTGGGGTCGGCTGATGGCGAAGCTCGAATCGCGCTCGGCCGCCGAGGCGATCCTCGAACACAAGGAAACCCTCGGCCATTACGAGCACAAGGTGTTCTACATTCAGGAGTTCGTCGCCAAACCCGACCGGGATATTCGTGTCGTAGCCGTCGATGGCGAGCCGATCGCGGCGATGGCTCGCTCCTCGGATCACTGGCTGACGAACGCCGCAAAAGGCGCAGAGACGGAGGTGTTTGAACCCGACGAGGAGGCGAGGGAGTTAGTAGCGCGGGCGAGCGATGCGGTCGGTGGCGGCCTGCTCGGAATCGACCTGATGGAAACGGAAGAGGGGTATACTGTACATGAGGTCAACCACACCGTCGAGTTCAAGGCGCTGAACGAGGTCGTCGAGACGGACGTTCCCGCCGCGGTCGTCGACTGGCTCGAAGCGCAGATTCCCGCTGAGGCAGGGGTGACCGCCTGATGGCGCTCGGGGAGGCAGAATCGGATACCGACGCAGCTGAGACTCTCACCGCGACCGTTATCGGCGGAAGCGGCTTTACGGGTGGCGAACTGCTCAGACTACTGGATGGGCATCCGAACTTCGAGATCAGGCAGGCGACGAGCCGCTCGTATGAAAACAAAACTATCGGAGCGGTCCATCCGAACCTCCGGGGCCGGACCCTGCGGTTTTCGGATCCAGCCGAGTTAGAATCGGTCGACGTGCTGTTCGCGGCGACTCCGCATGGAGTGTCTATGGAGCGCATCGACGCCTTCTCCGAGGCCGCCGACACGGTCGTGGATCTCTCGGCGGATTTCCGGCTCAATACTCAGGAACAGTACGAGGAGTGGTACGACGGGCATAGTTCTCCAGAATATCTCGAAAAGAGCGTCTACGCGCTACCCGAAAGGAATCGCGAGAAACTACCCGGCACGGGGTTGATCGCGGCGGGCGGCTGCAACGCCACCGCGACGATTCTCGGACTCGGCCCGCTGTTCGACTCCGAACTTCTCACCGGAACTGAACAGGTCATCGTCGACGTAAAGGTCGGCTCCTCGGAAGGTGGTGCTGGCGGCGGTGCGGCCTCCTCGCATCCCGAGCGCTCGGGGATCGTCCGGCCCTACGCGCCGACGGGCCACCGCCACGAAGCCGAGATCGAACAGGAGTTCGGCATCTCCGTCTCCTTCACTGTTCATGCGGTCGATATGATTCGTGGGGCCAGCGCGACCTGTCACGTCTTTCCAGAAGGGCCAGTCTCGAAGAAGGAGCTTTGGAGTGCCTACCGCGAGAGCTACGCCGACGAGCCGTTCATGCGGATCGCCTCCGGAGGAAGCGGCGTGTATCGCTATCCCGAGCCGAAGGCCATCGCCGGAACGAACTACGGCGACGTGGGCTTCGAACTCGATCCAGCTAATAAACGGATCGTCGTCTTCTCGGCGATCGACAACATGATGAAGGGATCGGCGGGCCAAGCGGTTCACGCCGCCAACATCGCGTTGGGTCTCGAAGAGACAGCAGGGTTGGCGTTTCAGGGGCTGCACCCCGTGGGGGCTCCTTAGATGACCATAGTAGTGAAGATCGGTGGTGCGCGCGCCGTCGAACCGGAGGGCGCGCTCGCGGACATCGCACACCTGACCGCAAACGGCGAGCGTGTCGTTGTCGTCCACGGCGGATCGACGGCAGTGGACGAGCTGCTCGCGGATCTCGGGAAAGAACCGGAGTACGTCACCACGCCCGGCGGCGTTTCTGGTCGATTTACCGACGCGGAGACGATGGACGCCTTCACGATGGCGATGGCCGGGAGGGTCAATACGGATCTGACAACAGCACTGCAAAACGAAGGAGTGAACGCCCTCGGGCTTTCGGGGGTCGACGGCGGCCTGCTGACCGGCCCCCGGAAGTCCGCGGTACGGGTGATCGAGGACGGCAAGAAGAAGATCAAGCGCGGCGATCACTCGGGTAAGATCGAGCACGTGAACGCCGGTTTACTCGAAACCCTTCTGGAGTCGGGGTATACGCCCGTCGTGAGCGTACCGATGTTGGGCGACGACGGCGTTGCAGTTAACGCCGACGCCGACCGCGCAGCGGCCGCGGTGGCGGGCGCGCTCGGTGCGTCACTGGTGGTGCTAACCGACGTTTCAGGGGTATACGAGGATCCCGATGATCCTGAGACGCTGATCGAGACAGCGGAGACGCCAGCGGATCTGGAAAAGGTCGAAGAGGCTGCTGAAGGGTTCATGACAAAAAAGGTAATGGCTGCAAAAGAGGCGCTTTCGGGTGGAGCGAGCGAAGTAATCGTCTCGGATGCCAATCTCAACGATCCCATACTGGCGACACTCGACGGCCACGGCACACGGTTTACGCCGGATGCGCTCGGGGGTGAGGGCGAATGAGTTCAGTCGCACGCTTTGTGCGCGACAGCCTCACGGCTTCCACCGGGGATCGAGATTCGGTCGAATCTCGATCTCATCGGACCCCGTCCGATAGAGGTGTCCAGCCGTGAGCGGGTTCGTCTTCTCGGAGAAACCGATCCGGATCGAGCGCGGCGAGGGTGCGTATCTGTACGACGATTCGGGTACGGAGTACCTCGATTTCGGCGCGAGCTACGCGGTTACGCCGGTCGGCCACTGTCACCCCGAGGTGGTGGAGGCGGCCAAAGACCAGCTGGAGGAACTCATGTTCGTTCAGGCCTCCTACCCCAACAGCGCGCGCGACGCCTGCTACGAGGCGTTGGCCGAGGTCGCGCCGAGCGGGTTGGAGAACGTCTGGCTCTGTAACTCGGGGACGGAAGCGAACGAAGCGGCACTGAAGTTCGCCCGCAGCGCGACAAGTAAGAAAAAAATCGTCGCCACACGAAGAGGATTCCACGGCCGGACGATGGGGGCGCTCGCGGCCACGTGGAAACAGAAGTACAAAAAGCCGTTCGAGCCGCTCGCGGGGGCCTTCGAGACGGTTCCATACGGCGATAGCGAGGCGCTCGCGGACGCCGTCGACGAGGAGACCGCGGCGGTGATCGTCGAACCCATTCAAGGCGAGGGTGGGATCAACCCCGCGCCGGAGGGCTATCTCGAAGTCGCCCGCGAGCAGTGCAACGAGACGGGCGCGGCGCTCGTCTTCGACGAGATCCAGACTGGTTTAGGACGGACGGGCGACTTTTGGGCCTGCGAGGGCGAGGGCGTCACACCGGACATCCTCACGAGTGCGAAGGGGCTTGCGAGCGGCCTACCACTGGGAGCGACCCTCTGTAAAGACTGGATCGCGGAGGATGCCGGTCCCCACGGCTCGACGTTCAGCGGGAATCCCGCCGTCTGTGCGGCCGCGAACGCAACGCTCGACGTTCTGGCCGAGGAAGATATTCCAGCTCACGCCGCCGAGATGGGAGCGTACCTGCAGGAGCGGTTGGAGACGGCCGACCTGCCGATCCGCGATATTCGAGGACGGGGACTGATGACCGGGATCGAGGTCAAGCGGGGATCGAACCGGCTGTTGAAGGAACTTGCCTTGAACCATCGGATCCTCGCGCTGCCGGCAGGTCGGTCCGTCCTCAGGCTGTTGCCGCCGCTCGTAATCGAGGAGAACCACGTCAACAGCATGATCGGGGCGCTCTCGGAGACGATGGGCACGACCATGGAGTCATGAGCGTCGGAAGCGAGCAGGCGCGCGACCTGCTGACCGAGATGGTTTCGACCCCTTCGGTTTCGGGCGAGGAGGAGGAAGCCGCCGACCTGTTGGTCGACTTCTTCGAGGCCTACGACCGCGAAGCGTGGATCGATAGGGTCGGCAACGTTCGCGCGCCAGCGGACGACCGCCTATTGCTCACCTCGCATATCGACACCGTTCCGGGTGAGATTCCCGTCCGAACGGATGATGGCGTCCTCTGGGGCCGGGGCAGCGTCGACGCGACCGGCCCGCTGTGTGCGATGGCGGTCGCCGCGGTCGTCTCTGATACGAGCTTCGCCGGCGTCGTCGGCGAGGAGACCGATTCGCGGGGCGCATGGCACCTGATCGAGAACCGTACGTCGCCCGAAGCCCTGATCAACGGCGAACCGAGCGGCTGGGACGGGGTTACACTCGGATACAGGGGGATGCTCGCGGGGACCTACGTCGCTACCTCAGAATCGGGCCACACCTCCCGACCGACGCCGAACGCGATCCAGCACGCGATCGGCTGGTGGAGCCGCGTCGAGGCGGCGTTTTCCCCGAGCGAGGACGAAGAATGGGGGCCCGTCTTCGAGCGCGTGACGACCAAGCCGGTCGGAATGGAGGGCGGCACTGATCCTGACGGCCTGTCGGTCTCGGCGACCCTCGACGGGCAGTTCCGGGTCCCTCCGTCGATGACGACCGAGGAGGTCCGCGAAAGAGCAAAAGCCGAGTTGCGGAGCGACAGCGATGCAGCGGGAACCGTCAACTGGGAGAAACCGAACCCCCCGGTGATGGAGAGTCCACGACCCGACCTCGCGCGCGCGTTTCGGGTTGCGATCAGGGGAGAGGACGGCGATCCCCGTTTGCTTCGCA
>JADFQH010000209.1 GCA_022561895.1 Methanobacteriota archaeon
TCGACGAGCTACGGCGAGTACACCGCCTACGAGTTCCCGCCGAACACACAGGGCTTTACCGCGCTCCAGATCCTGAACCTCCTCGACGGGTTCGACGTGGCGGAGTGGGGCGACGACACCGTCGAGTACTATCACCACATGGCAGAAGCGGTCAAACTGGCCTTCGCGGACCGGGACGAGTGGCTCACCGATCCCAAGTTCGTCGACATCCCGCTCGATGACCTGCTCTCCGCGGAGTACGCCGACGAGCGCCGCGAGGCGATCAGCGCCGAGAGCGCGATGGCCGTCGGGGACGTCGAACCCGGCATTACCTTCGACGAGGACGCTCGACGGGCCGATCCCGGCGGCGATACCGTTTATCTCTGTGCGGTCGACGACGACGGACTCGCCGTCTCGACCATCCAGTCGATCTATCACGACTTCGGTGTCGCTGAGGTCGGCGGCGACACCGGCATCATTCCCCAGAACCGGGGGTCGTTCTTCTCGCTCGACGAGTCCCATCCCAACCGCCTCGAACCCGGAAAGCGCACGTTCCATACGCTCATTCCGGCGATGCTCACCCGCGACGGCGAACCCCATCTCGTCTACGGAACGATGGGCGGGGAGGGTCAGCCCCAGACCCACGCGGCGCTGGTCACCCGACTCGTGGATTTCGGCTACGACGTCCAGCAGGCGATCGAAGCGCCGCGATGGCTGATGGGCCGGACGTGGGGCGCGGAGTCGCGCGAACTCTCGCTCGAGGGACGCATCCCGGATCCCGTGATCCGGGAACTCGACGCCCGCGGGCAACCAATCAAGATGCTCCCCGACTGGGACGACAACACCGGACACGCACAGGCGATTCGGATCGATTCCGAGGGGTTCCTCGAGGGCGGGGCCGATCCGCGCGGGGACGGCGCGGCCCTCGGATTCTGAGCCTGTAACACAAACAGATAGAAGGATTCCGGAACACATTACTAGACCATGACCGAGGACACTGGCCCGACTTCGGAGACGGACGATCACCACGAGGACATCTCCGACGTGATCTACGCGCGCACCGAAGAGGGTGCGGTTCAGCTCGCTTCGAACGCCGATCGCTGGCACCTCTACGAAGACTACGTCCATCTCGATCCGGGCCATCCCCAGGACGAGTACTACCGCTGGGAAGCCGAGAAGAAGGACATCGTCGACGACCCCGATCGGGGTGCGCTGGTCGTGATCGACATGCAAAACGACTTCTGCGAACCGGGTGGGTGGGCGGACTCGATGGGGATGGACCCGACGGACTGTCGGGACGCCATCCCCAGCATCCAGCGTGCCATCGAAACCGCCCGCGAGTACGGTATGTGGGTGATTTGGGTGTACTGGCACAACCGTGAGGACCTGCGCAACCTCGGCGCGCCGACGCTCTACTCGTTCAAGAAGGATCCCGACCAGCCGGGAATCGGCGAGGAACTCGAAAACGGGGCGGTGCTCACCGAGGGTTCATGGGGTGCGGAGATGGTCGAGGACCTCCAGCCGTTCATGGACGACGAGGATATCTACGTCGAGAAGGTTCGCATGAGCGGTTTTTATGGCACCCACCTCGAACAGGTGCTTCGTACACAGGGCATCGAGACGCTGTTTTTCGCCGGAGTGAACGCGGATCAGTGCGTCGAGACGACGATGGAAGACGCCTACTTCCGTGACTACAACTCGATCCTGCTCACGGATGCGACCGCAACCGCTAGCCCGGATTTCTGTAAGGACGCTGTCGTACACAACGCACAGCTGTGCTGGGGCTTTACGATGACGACCGAGCAGTTCGCAGATGCCGATCCGTTCGAGGGATGACGAAACGCCGGCCGATCACTCGTACCAGAACTCCAACCGATTTCGCACTTCGCCGAGGGTCGAACAGTACCGGCGGCCCGAAGCGACGTCCTCGGGCGGGTCGACGGCGTAGCGGTGCATCGACCGCGTCGCTTCATACCATTTCTCGGCGTGTTTCGAAAGCAGGTCCTCGTCGGTCATCGTTCGGAACTAGAGGCGTTCGGATTTGACCCTTCGCCATCGGTTCGAATGGATGCCAGCAACCAAATCGCACGATCCCGTAGTTGACGTATGGTGGTTGCCGATATCCTCTTCGTTTCCGCGGTCGTGATCGGGCTGGCGTTCGTACCGCTGCTGGCCGACGATCTGCCGATCTTCGGGATCGTTCCACACCACCACTGGCTTTCTATGGCCGGCGGCGCGTCGGTCGCCTACGTGTTCGTCCATCTGCTGCCCGAACTCGACGCACACAACGAGGTGCTCGAACCGGGCGTCCTCTCGTCGTTCGAACACCACGCCTACCTCGTTGCGCTCTTCGGGTTCGGCCTTTTTTACGGCCTCGAACGGCTGGTTCGGCTCGCCCGAACGCACGAGGACGACCTCGTCGCTTCGGAGGCGGACCTCGTTTTCTGGATCCATATCGGTGCGTTCACCGGCTACAACGCACTCATCGGCTATCTACTGGTCGATTACGATTTTGTCGCCCGAACCGAGCTCCTGATCTTCGCGACCGTGCTGGGGCTTCACGTGTTCGTCCTCGACGAGTCGTTGCGCGAGGACCACGCCGAAATCTACCACCGGTTCGGGCGGTGGCTGTTTGCGGGGGCGGTTCTCGTCGGCGGTGCAGCCGGCGGTTTTATCGACGCCGGGGACACCCCGCTCGCGCTTCTGTTTTCCTTTTTCGCCGGCGGGCTGGCGTTGAACGCGATCAAGGAGGAGCTCCCGGTCGAAGGGAAGGGTCGCTTCTGGTCGTTTGCGGTCGGAGCAGGTCTCTGTACGGCGTTACTCGTCACGCTCTGATACGGGCGGTTGTCGTCTCTTAGCGCTGTTCACTGACCCGGACAGGCGATCAGCGCTAAACAGTTACAACCGCCCTTGTGAGCGGGATGCAGTAAGGATAAGAGACGCGCCGAAAAATGAGGGAACATGACCATCGAAGACCGGGACACCGCACACGTTATCACCCATGCACTGGCACGGGACACTCTTTCTCGGCTTCGGGATGTCGAGACAGAGCAGGTAAGCTTTCGAAAAGGTCTCGTAAAGCTCGGGCGGATCTGCGGCTACGAGATCATCGATGGCAGCATGGAGACGGAGTACGTCGAGATCGAGACACCTTTGGAGACGACGATGGGCGAACGCGTCAAAGGGCTTGATGACGTCGTAATCGTGAACGTACTTCGGGCGGCGACGCCCTTCGTCGAAGGCCTGCTGAAAGCGTTCCCCCGCGCCAAACAGGGCGTCATCTCGGCGGGCCGCGACGAGGAGGCGGGGATGGTCGACGGGGAGTTTCCCATCAAGATCGACTACGTAAAACTCCCCGAGATCCGCGAGGGCGATACGGTGATCGTTGCGGATCCGATGCTCGCGACGGGCAGTACGATGTGTGCCGTGCTCGAACGAGTCCTCGAGAACACGCCCGAGCCGGAACATCTGTTCGTCCTTTCGGCCGTGAGCGCACCGAACGGTCTCGTTCGGGTGGGCAAGCAGTTCCCCGAGGCCGAACTTCTCACCGTCTCGATCGACGACCGACTCGACGAGAACGGCTTTATCGTCCCTGGACTCGGCGATGCGGGCGACCGCGCGTTCCGCACGACGTAAGGGACAGGGCTATTCGTGTCGATGGCGAGGGATCCGTATGGCCAACGTTTCGTGTGATGATTGTGGAAAGCAGGTTACGGAGGCACTCTCTCGAACCGTCTCGCTTTCCGTGGATGGGTCGGAAGTCGACGCCCAGACGCTGTGTCCCGGCTGCTTTGCCGACTGGATCGATCGCTACGAGCGCCGCATGCAGTCGGAACCCGCCCCGGCAGTCGAGGGAATCGACTTCGTCGAGTGACCCCTTCCTTTCGGGTCGAAACCGACAGACGAGAGCGTGGCATTCTCTTAGTATCTTGAGGTGAAACGAACCTTTTGAGTAGTATCTCACCAGCCGGGTTCCGTGCGGTTCCCCGTTCGGCAGGTGTTGATTCCGAAGAGTATGTTCATTGGACAGCGCTGGATTGCGGCCGTAAACAGCAGATCGGCTCCCGCGAGCAATGCGGCCACCCGTTTGAATCCGGTCGCTCGAAGCGCGTAGGCCAGCAGCGCGATCCCGCCGAGTATTCTGAGGCGTCTGTCCATACCGCCGACGTTCCTTTTCATCCCTCCCCAGAGGATTCGAGGGCTATTATAGCTACTCCGACTCTTCCTCGCTCGCCGACAGTCCCTCGTCGCCACGATCCAGCGCTCGTGGCGCGTCGTGATGCTCGGAGTAGCCGTCGAACCAGCGGACGAGTCGTTCGATCCGGTCGACGACGTGGCCCGGTTCGCCTGACCGGGAGAGTTCGTGTCCCTCGCGCGGATACCGCACGAGACGCGTCTCGACGCCGTTTTTCTTCATAAAGAGGTAGAACATTTCCCCATTGTTCACGGGCACGCGAAAGTCGTTGTCGGCATGCATCACGAGCGTCGGCGTCGTCACTTCGCTCGCGTAGGCAACGGGCGAGTGCTCCCACAGAAACTCCGGTTCGTCCCACGGCTCGGTGCCGAAGTCCCACTCGACCAGTTTGAACGCGTCCGTCGAGCCGTAAAAGGACGAGAGATCGTAGACGCCCCGCTGGGCAACTGCTCCCCTAAACCTATCTGTGTGGCCGACGATCCAGCCGGTCATATACCCGCCAAAGCTCCCCCCGGTAACGAACTGGTTCGTCTCGTCGACGTACTCCCGATCACAGACCGCGTCCGCCCCCGCGAGTACGTCATTCATCGTTATCTCGCCCCAGTCGCGCTCAATGCTCCCCATGAATTCCTCGCCGTAGCCAGTCGATCCCCGAGGGTTGCACCAGAAGACGACGTACCCGCGCGCAGCGAGGGTCTGAAACTCGTGCCACATCGTTCCCGAGGTCCCCCACATCGCGTGTGGCCCGCCGTGGATCTCGACGACGAGCGGGTAGGTCTTGTCGTCTTCCATATCCGGTGGCGTCAACAGCCAGCCCTGTATCTCGTGAGCTCCGCTCTCAAAGCGGATCTCCTCGGGCTGGGCCACCGCTCGGTCGGTTAGATACTCGCTGTTCACCCGCGTGAGCTGGTTCGTCTCCGCACCCGCCGGGGTCGAGACGAACACGTCACCGGGATGATCCCACTCGCTTTTCGTGATCGCCACCGCGTCCGCTCCGGGGTTGAACCCGTCGATCTCTCCTTCGCTTGCGACTAGCTCCGGTTCGCCGCTCCCGTCATTCGAAACGCGCCTGAGCGCAACGCTTCCCTCCTCAGGCGTCAGGAAGTACAGATACTCCTCTGTGGGGTCCCACTCGGGGACGCTTCCCACCGTGCGATCCAGCGACTCGGTAACGGTAGTTTCCTCCCCGCTCGCGCGCTCGAACACGCGGATCTCGGTCTGACGGAGCGTCGAGCGCTCTTCGGGGGTGTAGTGGTAGGCGATCCGGCCGTCTCGGGTCGCAGCCAACCCGACGACCCAGCCGTTCGTTCGGACGACGACCTCGTCTGTATCGCCGTCGAGATCGTGGGCAACCAGCGGGTCGAGGCTATGCCCTCTGGTAACCAGCGGTCAGAGCAAGTCGCCGCGTCATGATCAGGAAGCTGCTCGACAAACTCCTCCCGAAGGGTCCCACCGTGGCACCAGAGCCCTTACCTCCAGGGACCCTGTACGGGCGCTCGGCAGGTCGGCTAGATGGGGACCCTGATCCGCACCACCGCCAGGACCATGACTACGAGGCCGAAGACAACAAGACCCTCGCACCCCCGAAGCG
>JADFQH010000210.1:0-5282 GCA_022561895.1 Methanobacteriota archaeon
CGTCGAGGGTGATGTAACGCGCGACGATGATTCGTTCGTCCTCCTCGATTCGGGTAAGCACCTCATCACTCACCTCCTCGTCCAGATCGTAGACGGTGATCGCCTCGCCGCCGATCGCCTCACGGGCGTTGAACATCCCCGCGATGTTGATGTCGTTCTCTCCCAATACTGTACCGATAAACCCGATTACACCGGGCTGGTCGGAGTTGCGCGCGACGAGCATATGCCCGTGGGGAATGGCGTCCACTCGGTAGTCGTCGATTCGGACGATCCGGGGGTCGTCGTCGGCAAAGAGCGTGCCAGAAACGCCGAGTTCGGTCTTGCCAGCGTCGGACGATGTCCGACTGGCTTCCGGGTCTCGCCCGGAAACGTCGCCGTTTCCAACCGTGACGGTGACCACACTACGGAAGTTCTCAGCCTGATGGCTCTTCGTTTCGGTGACTTCGACGCCCCTGTCCTCTGCGACTTGGGGGGCATTGACGGCGTTAACCTGCCATTCCAGAGGAGAAAACACGCCTTTCAACGCGCTTGCGGTGACGAGATCGATCTCCTCCTCTGCGATCTCGCCCGCATATCGGACATCGACGCTCTCGACGCGCTCGTCGAAGAGCTGTGCGGCGATCCGACCCGCGGTTTCCGCGAGTTCGATGTACGGCCGAACGCGGGGGAAGGCGCTTTTATCGACCGAGGGGGCGTTCAGCGCATTCAACACGGGCTCGTCGTTGAAGGCGGCGAGCACCTGCTCTGCCGTGCTGGTGGCGACGTTCTCCTGGGCGGCCTCGGTCGAGGCTCCCAGATGGGGCGTGACGATCACGTCCTCAACGTCGAGAAGCGGGTTCTCGGATGAGATCGGTTCGTCGGCGAAGACGTCCAGTGCCGCGCCCTTGAGCACCCCCTCGGAAACGGCCTCGGCGAGGGCGGGTTCATCAACGACACCGCCGCGCGCGCAGTTGATCAGATAGCCCCCTTCGAGTTTCGCCAGTTCGTCGTGACTGATGAGATCCTCGGTTTCGGGCGTTAGAGGGGTGTGAACGGTCAGGAAATCCGCGCGCTCCAAACAGTCCTCGAACTCGACGAGTTCCGCGCCGATCTGATCAGCCCGGTCCTCCGAGATGTAGGGATCGTAGGCGACGAGATCCATTCCTAAACTCTGGAGCCGCTTTGCGACCTCCTGGCCGACGCGTCCAAGACCGACAATTCCCAACGTTTTGTTGTTGACTTCAGTTCCCAAAAAGTCGCTTTTCGCCCAGTCGCCGGCCTTCAGGCGAGTGTGAGCCTGCGGGATCGAGCGAGCGGCGGCAAAGGTCATCGCCACGGTGTGTTCTGCGGCAGCTCTAACATTGCGATTCTGACTGGTGGGTTCGAACGCGGGGTCGAACGCGCGCTCGCACGCGAAGGTGTGACGGTGGACTCGATCGTCGCGAACCGCCTGCCGATCGAGGACAGCGAGGTCCAGCGGACCTCGGAAGCGAGCGGCCAGTGCCCGCGAGCGCTGACCGGCGAGGTCGAAGGGGCGCTCATCGAGGGCACGAAAGACGACGCGCTGCGCCGGCTCGCGAGCGCACAGGGCGTCGCGCCCGGCGAAACGATCGCCGTCGGCGACGGCGCGAACGATCTACCCATGCTGCGGGTCGCCGGACTCGCCGTCGGCTTCGATCCCAAACCCGCCGTCTCCCCACACTGTGACGAAATCGTCTCGGCGATGTCCGAACTCCACCAACTGCTCGAAGAGCGAGGCGTTCTCGGGTAGGCTCTCGATTATCGTTCGGGAATAATACAGAGTCACATATCGAGGAACAATCGTCTGACTTTTACTTACTCAATTATGAGTGAGATATATGCTGTAGTAAGATTTCATCTTCCTAGCCGGGAGTATACCAGCGGTTGTAACTGTACAAACGGATTCGCTGGCTCTCAGCGAATCCGTTTGAGGGCTTACAATCGCTGGTATATGCTCTCGATCGTGTTCTTAGCACCGACGCTGAGAGATACCGAGGCGCGGGTTCCGCTCGCGACCAGTCTACTGTCGGGGAGCCGGCGTCGGCTCACGAGCCGGTCGGTCCACGATCGGTATAGTAGCCGTTGAACGTCACTACACACCCGTGTGCGGAGTCGCGGCCAGCGCCGGGAGCGCTGGCCGCCAGCGGACACACGGTGTGCAACCAGTTTCAACGACTACTATATCTCCCGTACGAATAGCTCATCGAACCGATCAAAAGATAGTAGTCGATCCCAAGGCGACTGTGGGTATGGATCCACTGCACGCCGGGATCGGCCACCCGGACCTGACGCTGCTCGTGCTGACAGCCATTCTCTCCTTTGCTGCCGGGATCGGAACCGGCGCGTACGCGACCCTCAAAAACAAGCTGCCGATCGGTAACGCCAAGCCGACCGAGAACTAGCGCGGAAACAGGCTCGCGTGGACGGGCGCAAAGTCGCTTTCGGGCTCGTCTTTCGTATCGGTAATGGCTTTGCCCGTAAGACCCTCGTCCAGAAAGTCCGCGAGCGGCGGGCCGACCTTCCGAGGTTCGACGAGGAAGGCGTCGTGGCCATGATCCGATTCGACGACGTGGTGGGCGGCCTCGCCGGTCGCGCGAAACCCATCTGCGAGCTGTTCTGACTGTGAAACGGTGAAATGCCAGTCGCCGGTAAAGCTCATCACGAGCGCCTCACCCGTAAAGGCCGCGAGCGCGTCGGCGTCCGACTCGTAGCCCGCCGCCAGATCGTAATCGTCCATCGCGCGCGTGAGATAGAGATAGCTGTTCGCGTCGAACCGGTCGACGAACTTTTTCGATTGATAATCGAGATACGACTCGACGTCCCGGTAGGGAAAGAAATCGGCGGCGGGATCGGCGGGAAACGCCTCTCGGTGGGCGTCCCTTCCCGCCGACCGGCGGCCGAACTTCCGTTCCATCGAATCCTTCGAGAGATACATCATATGCCCGAGCTGGCGGGCGAGCGCGAGGCCGTCGTCGGGCTCCGGTCCCCCGTAGTAATCGCCGCCCTGCCAGTTCGGGTCGGTCGTGATCGCCCGCCGAGCGACGGCGTCCATTCCTAAGCATTGGGCATCGAGACGGGCGGCGGTCGCCACCGCCCCGACTCGCCGGACGTCGTCGGGATACCTCGCCGCCCAGTCCAGGGCGTTCATCCCGCCAACGGAGCCGCCGACGACGGCGTGCACCCGGCCCACGCCGAGGTGATCGAGCAGCGCGCGCTGAGAACGGGTCCAGTCGCCGACCGTCACCGGCGGGAAGTCGGTCCCGTAGGGCTCGCTCGTCTCGGGGTTTTCGGTCGTGGGTCCCGAGGAGCCATAGCAGGAGCCGGGAACGTTCGCACAGACGACGTAGTACTCCGAGGTGTCGATCGCTTTGCCCGGTCCGACGATATCCTCCCACCACGCCGAGGCCTGATCGGTCTGCTCACGAAAGGAGCCGGCAACGTGAGCGCTTCCAGTGAGTGCGTGACAGACCAGTACGCAGTTCTCGCCACTGAATTCGCCGTAGGTCTCGTAGGCGATTTCGAGATCGGGGATGGATTCACCACACTCGAATCGGAACTCGCCGAGCGACGCGGTCTCTCGGTTCGCGCTCATCGAGACTCCGTCGCGCGTTCGATTGCCCCGTCGAGATCCCGAAGGATATCCTCGGGATCCTCGATCCCCACCGACAGGCGAACGAGGTCGTCGCTCACGCCGCTCGCTTCCCGCTGGGCTGCGGAAAGCTGGCCGTGGGTGGTCGAGGCGGGGTGGATGATAAGCGATTTGGCGTCGCCGATGTTGGCGACGAAACTCACGAGTTCTACCTCCTCACAGACGCGCTTTCCACCCTCGAATCCGTTTTCGAGCCCGAAGGCGATCATGCCGCCGAACCCGCCGTCCAGATACTCGCGGGCGTTCTCGTGGGTCGGGTGGCTTTCGAGGCCGGGATAGGTGACCCACGCGACGGCCTCGTGATCCGCCAGAAACCCCGCGACGATCGCGGCGTTCTCACAGTGGCGTTCCATTCTTAGGTGGAAGGATTCGAGTCCCTGGAGGGTTTGCCACGCGTCGAACGGGGCTTGCTGTGCGCCGAGCGCCCGCAACGATCGAAAGCGGGTGGCGGCGGCAAAGGGGGCGTCAGGAAAGTCGCGGCTGAAGTCGATCCCGGTGTAAGTGGGGTTCTCGCCGGCAAGTTCGTCGTAGCCCTCCCAGTCGAAGGAGCCGCCATCGATCAGCGCGCCGCCGACCGTGGTCCCCGAGCCGTGGAGCCATTTGGTGGTCGATTCCCAGATGAGATCCGCGCCGCGTTCCAATGGACGACAGAGCGCGGGCGTGGCGAACGTGTTGTCGACGAACAGGGGCACGCCATTCTCATGAGCGATCTCGCTCAGTCGTTCGAGATCCGGGGTAACTAGCGAAGGATTGCCGACGGTTTCCGTGTGGAGATACGCCGTTTTCTCGTCGATCGCGTTCTCGAACTCGTCGTACGCGAGCGGATCGACGAATCGTGTCTCGATCCCCCGGCGACCGGCGACGTGGTTGAAGTAGGCCGTTGTGCCCCCGTAGATCGCAGACGAGGAGACGATGGTGTCGCCAGGCGTAGTTAATAAAAACGTTGCGGCGTCGAGGGCCGCCATTCCCGAGGACGTTGCGACGGCTCCTGTGCCGCTTTCGAGACTCGCGAGGCGCTCTTCGAGTGCTCGTGTTGTCGGGTTGCTGATACGCGAGTACACGTCGCCCTCCGCGGCGAGCGCGTAGAGGTCGGCGGCGTGATCCGCACTCTCGAACTCGTAGGAGGTGGTCTGGTAGATCGGCGGCGCGCGTGCGCCGGTTGCCGAGTCCGCGCGCCCGCCAGCGTGGACGCTCCGCGTCGTTGGACCCCATTCGGTCATGTACGTGATGCATATACCCACAAGAATTTATAACCAGTAATAACGGCAATATTTGGGATGCTTCGTGAGTTGCCCACACGGAGGATTAGTTACTTCTCAGAATGTACCACTAGCTCGACTAGTCTGTCTGTTTTGCTAGATAAATCGAACTCAGTGACACGAACGCCATTTATCCATTGATCTCTACAACAAAATCAAATGAATAGAGCTCAGACTCGATGGCGGCTAGCCAAACAGATATAAACGATGTATCAGTTCCTGTTAGCTATCCTGACTGACCATCTATTCATATATCGATATATCTGCTAAGCAGTATCAAATCAAATTATACTCTATTCTATATTTGGTGAAAGGAAGTTCCAAAACGCTTTAATTGGATCACAAAGTGGACTCAACCGACCATGAGCGCAGAA
>JADFQH010000210.1:5292-5753 GCA_022561895.1 Methanobacteriota archaeon
AGAAGAGGATCGAGCAGAAGAGCAGACACCAACTGAACGCACGGAGCGCAACGGCGCGGTTTCATCGAAACGCAGACAGGTTCTCAGTGGAATCGGCGCGGCCGGACTCGCGAGTGTATTCGGTCTCGGTTCGACCGGAACCGCAGCCGCAAGCGATGGGACGGGCGGTGGACTGATCGATGACAACGGCCGAATGGACGATGCCTACGAGACCCGGATGGAGCTCGTACGCAAGCTCCAACAGCGGGGGATGCCATCGATGGACGAGCGCGACACGCTCGATGAGGAGGACGAACTCCCCACGAAGATCGCGATGTTCACCAAGGGGCTTCCACACGCCGACGACGGAACCCCGAGCGAGGACGCTTACGAGCACCTGATGGAGGCCTTAGAGACCGGTGATCCCGACCTGTTCGATACCATACCGTTGGGAGGTCACCGCGAATTCATCGAACCACAGG
>JADFQH010000211.1:0-1961 GCA_022561895.1 Methanobacteriota archaeon
ACCATCGTGCGACCCGGTGGTCAAGACACCGCCGACGGCACGATTGTTCGCCTGGTCACGCTGCATGACTTGGTTGGTGACGATACGACTTTCAGCGGTAACGACGAGATTCACGGCGAGGACGGCGAAGATAACAGTTCCACCCTCACCCTGCTCGTCAAAAACACCGGACAAAATACTCTTCAAACCGAGAGTTCGAGCCTCGATGTGCTCCTCGACGGGCAGTACCAGCCCGATCCCGAAATCGAGGTCGTCTCCGGAGGCGAGCGCTGGTCCTCCGGTGCAGTGGCCGAAGTGACCGTCACCCTCGATGAGGATCTCGAATCCGGCGACCATCGCGTGACCGTGATCGTCAACGGCAACCGGACGACCTTCGAGTTCTACCACGAGTAGCCGACCGGCAGATATTTATATTATTTTGACATTTGTACAGGTATGCCGGGCGGAACGTCGGACAAAGAGAACTCACTCGACGAGCGGGGACAGAACGTTCTCAGGCCATCTGATCTCGACATCGCGGACAGCGAGTACGTCGCGGAGTTAGAGAAAGGGCGGTACGTCGTTTCGACCGACAACAGCGCGCCGGAGCCGAACGACTCGCCAATCCCGAGAACCGGACGCTCCGCGCTCGATCCCGAGACGGCGAGCTATGGCGTCGATATCGAGGTGAACGTCGAGGGCCGTGTGTCGAGCTATCGAACGGCCTCGGACGATATCGTTGCGACCTTCTCCGATCTCGTTCGCTGGTACGCCACACAGGTCGACGACGATCTCGATCCGAGTCGCGTCCTCCAGATCCTCATCGCCGAATCCGAGCTCTCGATCGGTCCATACCACACGGTTGAAACTGCACTCGATCGCTACGAACTCACCCCGAGTGACTCGATTGCGGATCTCCTCTATGCGCTCGAAACTCACCGCTGATAATTTGCCAGAATGACTTATATGTCGTTAATTTGAATATTCGAGACAACCATGCCGAAAACCGTTCTGATCGTCGATGATTCGGAGTTCATGCGAAGTCTGCTTCGAGAGATTCTCGCGGACGACTACGAGATCATTGCCGAGGCCGAAAACGGCGTTGAGGCGGTCGAACTGTACAACGAACACGGTCCGGATCTGGTGATGATGGATATCGTCATGCCGATTCGCGACGGGATCGAGGCGACGACGGCGATCACGGGCGAGGACTCCAGTGCTCGCGTCATCATGTGTACGAGCGTCGGCCAGGAGGAGAAGATGAAGATGGCCGTCAAAGCCGGCGCGAGCGGGTATATCACTAAACCGTTTCAGAAACCGAGCGTCCTCGAAGCAATCGACGACGTCATCCCCGCATAGATGCGCGTCGATACCGATTCCCTCTCCCTCGTTCGAGGGCTGGCCCACGACGGCGCAGAACACGCCGCGGATGCGCTCTTCGAACTGACGGGCGTCGAAACCCGCGTCGAGACGACGAGCGTCACCCTCCTCTCTCGGGAGAGCGCACGCGAACGCTTCTCCCAGACGATGGCGGGCGTCGAACTCGACTTCGAGGGTGCGCTCTCGGGTCGGACAACGCTCGCGTTCGATCCCGAGCAAGCACGCACGCTGGTTGCAGAACGGAGTCCAGAAAAAAGCGAACCGGTGATCGAAAGCGGCGTCGAGGAGCTCGGCTCGATCATGCTCAGCGGGGCGATCGATGGCTGGGCGGACTCGCTCGAAACCGCGATCGACATGGCCCCACCGACCCAGCTCGAGGATGGGGTTTCAGTCCCATCAGACACCGAGTACGTCTTCGTCTTCGAGAGCAGACTCGAAAGCCTCGCTGAAGATCTCGCCTTCGAGATCTACATGCTCCCCGAGTGGAGTTCCCTTGAATCGGTGCTCGATCAACGAAGCGCCGACGAGGCGGTGCCGCTCGAAAAATTCGCTACTTTCAACGACATGACCCGTGAGGGGGCCTCGCAGGCTGCGACGTACAT
>JADFQH010000211.1:2014-5733 GCA_022561895.1 Methanobacteriota archaeon
CCCATGTCGGCGAAACCGAGTTCGTCGGTGTCGTCCTCGAATACAGCGGCACGCCGAGTGGCTATCTCGCGATCCTCTTCGATGAACCCTCGGCGCGGACGATAGCGGACGCCCTCGTCCCCATCGAGAGCGACGATGCGTGGGACGAGATGGACAAAAGCGCGATCAAGGAGCTCGGAAACATCATGACAAGCGGGTTTATCGACGGCTGGGCCAACGTTCTCGAAACCACAATCGAGCACTCCCCACCGGAGTTCGTCCACGAGATGGGGGCGGCGATCGTCAGCCCGATCGCCGCCCGATTGGGAACCCAACAGGAACACGCCTTCGTCATCGACTCGACGGTGCGAACCGACGACGGTGCGGTCAGCTGTTCGCTGTATGCGCTTCCGAACGAGCGCGAACTCATGGCTGCACTCGATGAACTGCTCGTCGAACGAACACCACGAACGGGAGTCGATCCAGAATCGGTGTTCTGAACGTGGAGATCCCGGAGACCCGCTCTCGTCCCCGCTCTGGTGTGACGAAACGGGTTGGCGTAGCTGAGTACGCTGTTCTCGAACGTGGGGCGCTTTCGACCAGCGGGCTGGGCTCGTGCGTTGCGGTTGCGATCTACGAACCCGGCGGACCGGGTGGACTGCTGCATGCGATGTTGCCGCATGCGGAGACCGTTCCCGGCGTCTGTCCCGCAAAATGTGTCGATACCGGCGTTTCCGCGCTGTTCGATGCGCTCCTCGCAGTCGGTGCGGACGAAGAGGGACTCGTCGCAAAACTCGTCGGTGGCAGCGCGATGCTTGATCTCACCGGTCCGGCGATCGGCGACCGGAACGTTATCGCTGCCCGAGAGATGCTCGCTACCCACTCGATCCCCGTCCTCGCCGAAGACGTCGGCGGGAAACACGGACGATCGGTCCGGCTCTTCCTTTCGACCGGCGACCTCCGTGTTCGATCCGGCGAATCCGTCACACTCCTCTAATCTCAGAACTGATACCGGGACCGGAACAGTAAATACATATTACATATTTTTAATTATATGATGATTGAGATGTTTGGAATAGCTCGTGGAGTCCGATCGGGGCGATCTGCATGAGTCTGTTCGATCGCCTGCGTGATGAAACGGAAGAAGAAGGAGAGAGCGACCAGCCAGCCACCGATGGCGGGGACGCTGCGACGGACGATCCGTTCGACGACGGGGAGTTCGGTGAGATGGGTGATGAGTTCGGCGACGAAGACGGGTTCGGCGATCTCTCGATGATGGACGAGGGAGATGACGAGTACGCAACGGAAGAACTCGAACGTCGGGTCGACGATGTCGAGACGGAGCTTGCGAGCATCTCTTCGACGGTCAACACGATTCGAAGCGAGAACGAGGAGATAAGCAATACCGTAGAGAGTGTCGAAGAGAACGTCAGAAAACTGCTCGACGTCTACGAGATGGTCACGCGCGGGATCAACCCCTTTACCGACGATCTCGATGATGCCGGAGCTGCCGTTGGCGGGGGATCGCTCGGGCTGTTCGACGACGAGGCGGACGAAGCGGAGACGGACGATCTCGACGAGGAAGTTGCCAATGCGGATGCTGACAGTTTCTTCGACGACGAGTTCGAAGAAGGAGAGGAGAAAGCACAGGATCTCGATGGGGATTCGGATGATACAGAGGAGACGGAGGGCGACAGCTTTGCCGATCTCAAAGCCGAATACGACTCCGGCGAGGCGGAGTGGAACGAGGAGGGAGCCGGTTTCGAAGCGGCTACAACCGCCACTGACCCTGCGGCGACCGTCACCACCGAGGATTCGAGCGAGCGCGAGGTCGATACCGAGCTTCAGTACGCAGAACACACCCTGAGTGACGCCCCCGATGCCGAGAAACCCTATCTGCGGGGGTCTTTCGACGGCTACATTGCGGATCTCCTCGTTCTCGAATGGCTCGAGTATCTCGTCGATGCGGCCGGGCCGGCGGCGACCGAAGGGGCGATCTCGTACTACGAATCGATCCGATGGATCGACGAGGATGCAGGAGAGCAGCTCCGAGCGTTCATCGATGGGTTCGCCACGAGTGAAAACGAGGAGGAAACGGCGAATCTGACGGTCGCCCATCACACCCAGAGCCTTCGATACATCTGTCAGCTTTCAAGTAGCACCGCAGCACCCGTTGTCCTCGATGGATGGAAGGAACACCCACGGAGCTACCGACGATGAGCGCCAACAAGAACCTCCTGTCGCTCGGTCTGAGTGACCACGACCGCCTCGATAAGGAGCTCGGTGGCGGCCTCCCTAGAGGGAGCATCGTCCTGATGGAGGGCGACTACGGCGCGGGAAAGAGCGCACTCTCCCAACGATTCAGCTACGGCTTTTGTGAGACCGGTCGGACAGTAACCCTGCTCTCGACGGAGCTCACTATTGGAGGATTCGTCGATCAGATGCACTCCCTGTCGTACGATATGGTCTCACACCTGCTCGACGAACGGCTGCTCTTTTTGCACGCCGACTTCGATACCGGCCATACCTTTTCGAGCACGAAATCAAGTGGCGAGCGCCGCGAACTGCTCACCCGGCTGATGGAAGCCGAAACCATGTGGGAGCCGGACGTGATCGTCCTCGATACGTTCGATGCGATCCTCCGGAACGATCCGACCTTCGAGGCGCTCGTGAGACAGAACGACGAGCGCCAAGCCGCCCTCGAGATCATCTCGTTTTTCCGTGATCTCACCTCGAACGGAAAGATCATCGTCCTTACGGTCGATCCCTCGACCGTCGATGACGAAGCCATCGGTCCCTTCAGATCGATTGCAGATGTTTTCTTCCAGCTCCAGATGATCGAGGTCGGCAACGACGTTCGCCGACAGATCTCCGTCAAGCGGTTTGCGGGCATGGGCGAGCAGGTCGGGGATACGATCGGCTACTCCGTTCGCTCGGGTACAGGCATCGTAATCGAAAGCCGTAGCGTCGCTTGAGATGACGGAACAGGGAACGGTCAGACCGTCGGAAGCCATCCGCGAACTCGTGGTCGATCAGCCACATCTGCGCGACCATCTGATGAAGATGAAACAGATCAGCAGCGAGTTCCCCTTGCTCATCGAGGAAGCAAGCGGCGAGTACGAAACTCATTATCCGAACGTTCTGTATCCCGTTGGCGGCCCGATCTACTGCCATATCTACGGCGATGTCGGCCAAGAGACGATCTACCACATCGTCGAACCGACACTGTCGGAAGAAGAGCTCGATCTCTACGAGGACGTGAAAACCGAGCTACTCAGGAAAAGCGTCGATCACGCTGCCCCCGAAAGCGACATCGAGTACGGCGACCGGATCGAGGAGCTACTCGCGGCGACGACCCACACCGGCGACAAACAGCTGACGTGGAAAGACGCCCTCTCTCAAACGTTCTCAGTAGGGAGCTATCAGGTTTCCCCGGAGACGTATGAAAACCTCCGATACCGGCTCAACCGCGATATCGTCGGGCTTGGTCCGCTCGAAGCGGTCCTTCGCGATCCCGCGAACGAGGATATCCACGTCATTGGTCCCCACGAGTGCTACGTCGATCACGGTATCTATGGAATGCTCAAAACGACCGTCGACTTCGGTACTGATAGCGAGTTCCAGCAGTGGATCCGAAATCTAGGGGAACGGATCGGCGATCCCGTAAGCGACGCCGATCCGATTATCGACTCGACCCTCCCGGATGGCTCGCGGCTCAACCTCATCTACTCCGATGACGT
>JADFQH010000212.1 GCA_022561895.1 Methanobacteriota archaeon
TTCTCGTCGTCTCGAACCGCCAGCCGTACTCGCACAGCTACGATAACGGCGAGATCACCGTCTCGCGACCAGCGGGCGGGCTGACCGCGGGGCTCGATCCCGTGATGCAGCGTGCGGAAGGGACGTGGATCGCGTGGGGCGACGGCGACGCCGACTTCGAGGTTGCCGAGGAGGGCATCGTCGAGGTTCCGCCGGACGATCCCTCCTATACGCTCTCGCGCGTCGAATTGAACGACGAGGATATAGAGGGTTACTACTACGGCTACAGCAACCAAGCGCTCTGGCCGCTCTGTCACGGAATGGTCTATCCCACGCGGTGTGACGGACGGGATTTCGAGCGCTACCGGGCTGTGAACCGACGATTTGGCGAAACCGTCATCGAACAAGCGGGAGAGGACGGCCTGATCTGGTTTCAGGACTACCATTTCGCGCTCACACCACGAATCGTCAGGGACGAACTCCCGAACACGCTGCTCACACAGTTCTGGCATATCCCGTGGCCCGCACCCAGTGTGTTTCGGATCTGCCCGCAGGCCAAACCCCTACTCCGCGGGCTGCTCGCAAACGACCTGCTCGTCTTTCATATCCCTGCGTACGTCGAAAACTTCCTCGACTGTGTGAGAGAGACCATCCCCGATGCGGTTATCGACCGAGAACGACAAACCGTCGCCTGCGACGGCGTGACGACGACTGTTCGTGCATTCGGACTCGGTATCGACGCCGAACGAACCGAGGAGCTCGCGAGCGCATCGGGCGTCTGGCCCGATCTCGCGAAACGATACGGGATCGCGGATCAGACGATCGCCGTCGGCGTCGATCGCCTCGATTACACCAAGGGAATTCCCGAACGGATCGACGCGATCGAGCGGTTTTTCGAGGAAGATCCCGACTGGCGCGGCGAGTTCACCTACGTTCAAAACGGCTCCGTGAGCCGGGGCGAGATCGCGGCCTACGCTTTCCTCCAAAAACGGGTCGACGCCGCGATCGAGCGGGTCAATGACCGATTCGGAAACGAAGACTGGCAGCCGATCATCAGGATCGACGAGATGCTCACCGAAGAGGAGCTGTACGCGCTGTATCGTCACAGCGACCTCGCGCTCGTAAGCGCGTTGTGCGACGGGATGAACCTCGTTTCAAAGGAGTATGTCGCCTCCCAGATAGACGATAACGGTCTGCTCTTGCTCTCGTCGTTTGCGGGCGCACACGAGGAACTCGGCGGCCACGCCATCTCGATCAACCCCTACGACACACAGGCGTTTGCCGAGGCGATCGGACGCGCACTCACACTGCCGGAAGCGGAGCGTCACGAACGAATGGCGGCCCAACGGAAGCGTGTTCACGAGTACGACCTGCTTCGCTGGATGGACGACGTGTTCGATGCGCTGCTCTCTTGTGAAACCGAGCGCGAATCAGCGAAACATGCCTGAGACATCGATCCGGCCGTTCGACGCCAGCCGAGCGGAGATCAAAACACGGGTCGAAAACGCACCGGGGCTACTGCTCTGTACCGACTTCGACGGAACGCTTGCACCGATCGAAACCGATCCAGCCGCCGCGACGATCCGTCCGGAAAACCGCGAACTACTCGGGATGCTCCGAGAGATGGGGGATGTGCGCGTCGCCGTCGTCAGTGGGCGCGCGCTTTCGGACGTGCGCGAGCGCGTCGGTATCGAGGGGATCGCCTACGCCGGTAATCACGGTCTCGAACTGCGTCGTCGCGGCGAAACCAAACTCCATCCGATTGCAAGGAAACAGAAAGAGACCATCGGACGGATCTGTACGGCGCTCGAAGACGCTCTCGATGGGATCTCGGGAACCGCCATCGAGGACAAATCGGTCACGGCGACGGTCCATTACCGAAACACCCCCGAAGCACAGGTCCCGAGCGTGCGCGAGACGGTGGATGCGGTCGTCTCGCGCCTCGGCGGCGGGCGAATCCACCGAACCGGGGGTAAGAAAATCTTCGAACTCCGGCCCTCGGTTCGGTGGAACAAGGGGATGGTCGTCTCACTGCTTGCCGCCGACCACGAGGGCTGGCTGCCGGTCTATATGGGCGATGACACTACCGACGAGTCGGCGTTTCGGGCGGTTTCCAATGGACTCCCGATCTACGTTGGGACGGCCAAAAGCAACGCCCGATATCGGATCCCACAGCAATCGGACGTCGCCGACTGCCTGTCGGATCTCGTCGAGTGGCATACGTAACCCCCTTTAGAATGACCGGCGATCACAGGGGGTGTGGACTACCGTTCGCTCGGAGAAGGACAGGTGAGAACCGCTATGGATCGATACCCACGCGAGGCGCGCAGTGCGCGGATAAAATGTATCGCCTGTAATGCGCCGGTCGTCCGTACGGTCGAGGGAGCGTACGTCTGTGTCGACTGTGGCGAGTCGCCGGTTCGGGCACAGTCGAAACGGCCCTCGACGGCGGACTGACCTAGTCGAGATCCAGCTCCTCGACGAGCCGGTCGGTCATCTCCTCGCGAGCGAGGTTGGCCCTAATATCGTGTTTTTTCGCGACCGACTGTAGCTCGCGGTAGGACAGCTCATCGAGATCCTCCCGGCTCGACGGCCCCTCCTCGCTGTCCTCGTCTTCATCGTCCTCAGCTTCATCGTCCTCAGCTTCGGTTTCTTCGTCGCTGTTGTCTTCCTCGCCGTCGTCCCCATCGCTCTCGTCTTCGTCACTGTCGTCGTCTTCCTCCTCGTCGTCCGACTCCTCCGCTTCGATCTCCGTATCCTCTTCCTCGGATTCGTCCGCCGAGTCCGTCGACGTTTCGTCTTCGCTCACGTCGCTCTCTTCGTCCTCGTCGGGCTCTTCGTCCTCATCCTCTTCATCCTCTTCATCGTCCTCACCTTCGCTTTCTTCGTCCCCTTCTTCCGCCTCATCGTCATCGGAACCCAGCGCACCGCTTACCGCATCCCCGATCAGCTCACCGGAGAGCTGATCTTTGCCGATCGCTGTGAGGTCGTCTTTGAGCGACGTTCGAGTCTCGGGATCGGCGAACAGGCCCCTGAAGGCGTCCCTGATCGCCTCGCGGATCTCCTCGAGTAGCTCCTCCGAGGTGGGGCGCTCCGTGATCGCCTCCCCGATGACTTCTCCCAGTTCGCGACCGAGCGCTCGGCCGATCTCGCGACCGAGAACCGCGGCGATCTCCGTGGCCGCCGCCTTTACGTCCTCGCGTTCGGCCAGCTCGTCAAGATCGACCTCTTCGAGCAGGTCGCCGAAGTCGACGGCTTCGAGCAGCGCCCCCGTATCGAGCGCCTCGATGATCGACTCGTTACTCATGATCGACACCCCGTCGATACGCCGCGTTCCCCCGTGAACTCCTCGTGTTCATTCTGTTAGGACCTCATTCTTCCTCGTCGTCCTCGCTTTCGTCTTCATCCTCCTCAGCTTCGTCATCCTCATCTTCATCCTCCTCATCTTCGTCATCCTCGTCTTCATCCTCCTCATCTTCGTCATCCTCGTCTTCGTCGTTTTCGCCGTCATCCTCGTCTTCGTCGTTTTCGCCGTCATCCTCGTTTTCGTCGTCTTCGTCGTCCGACTCCTCTTCCTCACCGTCGTCCCCTTCGTCGTCTTCTTCGTCTTCTTCGTCTTCATCCTCCTCGCTTTCTTCATCCTCTTCTTCTTCCTCTTCGAGGGTCAGCGATACCTCCTCGTCGTCTTCGAGGGTCACGCTGTCTTCGGCGCTGCCCGAATCCGACTCAACTTCGACGGTGTACTCCCCACCCGCAAGCTCGAAGGTGACCTCGCCATCGTCGTCGGTTTCGTCGCTTTCACCGCCGAGCAGCCCGCCGATAAACCCGCTGTCCGCGTCCCCGACTTCGACGGTCGCCCCCGAGACGCTCTCTCCCTCCTCGTCTTCGACGGTAACCGTCAGTTCGTATGATTCGTCTTCCTCGTCGTCGCTTCCGCTGAGTCGCTCGGTGACCATCCGCCCGATCAGCTCGCCGATATGCCTGCCGATGATCGCACCGATCGCGCGGCCGATCGCCTCGCCCAAGCTCTTGGTGTCTCCGTCGGTGTTCTCCAGCTGCGTGCCTTCGAGGAGTTCGTCCGTGTCGATGCTTTCGAGTACCGAACTGTCGTCATCGTTGTTGTCGTCACTCATAGCTGTCAGAGCCTCCGTGTAGTCGCGTCCGTCGTCCGCGCTGATCTACCGTACGATCGGTCAGTCCGCCGCTCTACCGGGCTGATCCGCTTCATCTTATTCCTCGCTGTCTTCGTCGTCCTCGCCGTTCTCGTCTTCATCGTCGTCGCTGTCCTCCTCTTCTCCATCATCTTCGTCTTCCTCCTCGTCATCTTCTCCATCGCCGTTGTCTTCCTCCTCGTCCTCCTCGCTCTCTTCGTCCTCCTCGTCATCGTCACCCTCGGCAAGCTCCTCTGCGATCATCTCCGCGATCTTCCGTCCGGCGATCTCACCGAGTTTCTGCCCGGCGAGCTCCCCGACCGCACGACCGATCGCCACCCCGGTGTTTTCCTCCTCGGTGTCGAAGGTGTCTTCTAATACTGTGCCCTCGAACACCTGCTCGAAATCGATGTCGCCAACCGCCGATGAGACGGTGTCGAGCAGCGAGGAGCCGCCGTCGTTTCCGTTGCCTGTACCGTTGCCGTCGTCGTTGTTGCCGTTATCACTCATTGTATCGCTCTCGTCCGTTCTGCGGTCGCGTATGATTGTAGTCTATACCCTTGCAAATTCGGCCACCCGCGACGGACAGCCCGATAGCACGGGCGGCGATACGCCCACCACCCGATGTGGCCGATCTCCGATGCATCTCACTCGGCCGCGTCGCCCTCCCCACCGTTCGACTCGTCGCCCTCCGACTCCCCGACCAGCTGTCTGAGCAGCTGGTTGAGCAGCGCCTCGATTGGGAACGCCGAGAACAGCATCGAAATCGGGTTGGTGAGCCAGTTCGCGACGTTGCGCAGCCAGTTCGAGATCCGGCTCGCCACGTCGCTTGCCCAGCTCGTGATCCGGTCTTTGATGGCGCTTGCGCGCTCCACGACACCGCTCACTCCCTCAGAAATGCTGCTCGCGATGCCACCGAGGAGACCGTCGCTATCGTCGCCTTCCTCCTCGTCCCCCTCGAACAGCCCGCGCAGCCACTCGACCAGCGCGCTGAGCACGTTTCGAACCCGGTCCAGCGCACTCCCGAGAGCCGCGAACGGCGAGGTGATCACGCTCAGAACGCGGCCGCCGAGACCGCGCAGCCAACTGGCCACGTTTCCGACGGAGTTTCCGAGGCGGTTCGCGATGACGCTCAGATAGTCGCCGATCGTGCCAAACGCCTCCCTGATCCGATTTCCGAGCCCCGCCAGCCACTCGCGCGGCGACGGCAGGGACGGCAGGGACGGCAGGCTCGGGAGGAACTCTCGGAGCCGACCGAGCGCGCTTTTCAGGGAGCTGATCGGCGAGGTGAGCACGCCCCAGATCCGGCCCCACGCGCCCTTGATCGCGCTGATGGGGTTGGTATCGGCCACGATGCAGCCGCTCCTCGCGCGCGTACGCGCGTAATGGGGGCGATATAACCGGTTGATTGCCGGCACCCCTCCGTCACAATGACGGCATGCAACGACGCACCGCTCCCCAACCCGTACCGATCCGCTCCTATGACGGCCTGGGCGTGCGCCTGCTGGCGATCTGCGAGAACTGCTGGCACACGGTCGAGCTCGACATTCCCGACCTGCTCCGCCGGCTCGGC
>JADFQH010000213.1 GCA_022561895.1 Methanobacteriota archaeon
TTACCTGGGGGGTGTCGCGCGATCCCCCAACCACTCTCTGCTCACGGGCCGAAGGCCCGTTCGCACGGCCCGCGGGAGCGAAGGTCCCGCGCTGTCGCCAGAGCGAAGCTCTGACAACATCACCGGATGGCAAAGCCATCCGGTTAGCAGCCGGAAAGCGGAGCTTTCCGACGACAAAAAACCGCGAGCGCGGAGCGCTCGCGGTCCGTCACGCTATACAATTTGGTTTACTGATTCCAACTCTCGCTCTTTCTCAGTTCGAGCGGCGCTGGTAGATTGAAGTAGGTGGCTGGCGTACTCACATCCATGTTCCGAGCGATTCTACCCGACGGAGAACTCGACTGTGAACGCTACGAGGAGACCGAACACGGCGTGAAACTCTACGTCGAAGAGGACGAGTTGGTCGCGTTCGTTCCCTACGCGAACCTCGTCGCCATCATCAACGGGGAGATCGAACAGCCCGAGGACCGCTCGGTTTTCTAAAGAGCGAGTCCGCGAATCTCGATCCCTTCACCCCGTTCAACGCGCCCGATTATCCGGCCATTCGTTTCGTCAGCCAGCGCTTCGGCCCCCTCCGAGAGAGCCGCAACGAAGCCCGTCCCCATGTTAAACGTACGAAACATCTCCTCATCGGTCACGCCTGCCTCCTGTATGAACTCGAAGATCGGCTGGGCGGGACAGGGGTCCTCGATCACGTAGCGATGCTCCCCGAGGCGTTCGAGGTTCGTCCACCCGCCGCCGGTGATGTGGGCCGCGCCGCGAGTTCCGTATGAGCGCATCGGTTCGAGTAGGTGGGTGTAGAGTCGCGTCGGTTCTAAGAGCGCGTCTCCCACCGTTTCGTAGCCCTCGAACGGGACCCCCTCATCGTAACCCCCTTCGCGTGTCGCGACCTCGCGCGCGAGCGTCAGTCCATTGGAATGGATTCCCGACGACGGCCAGCCTACCAGTTGATCGCCCGGTTCTGCCCGCCCCTCGAAAACCGACTCTTTGGGAGCGAGCCCCGCACAGGTGCCCGCGAGATCGAGTCCAGTGATTACGTCGGGCATCACCGCCGTCTCACCGCCGACGAGTGCGAGACCCGCCTCCTCGGCACCCGCGGAAAGCCCCGCGCCGACCTGCTGTGCGATATCTTCATCCGGCTCTTCGACCGCGAGATAATCGACGAATGCGACCGGCTCGACGCCCGCCGCGACGAGGTCGTTCGCGTTCATCGCGATGCAGTCGATCCCGATACTCGAGTAATCATCGAGCGCTTTCGCCACTAGGAGTTTCGTGCCAACGCCGTCAGTAGCGAGCGCCAGATATCGGTCCCCGATGTCGAGCAAGCCCGCATAATCGCCCTCTGTCTCCCCTATCGAGGAGACCAGCGCCATCGTCGCGGCCTCGCTATCGGCGATATCGACGCCAGCGTTCGAATAGGTGAGCTCCTCGTCGTCAGTATCGCTCATGGCCGACAGGGCGTGCGGTGCGGGCAAAAGGACTCGTCGTTATTCTCCCTTTTAGCGGCTATACAGCCATACACTCGCTATCTCATGCTGCTTGCTCATTCGGTCGCACTTCTTACAGCGACCTACACTATCGGCGGTGAACGGTTATGTGAGTTACAAAGACAGAATCTCGGTCCACGCTCGATGTATCTCACGAGGAGCTCTGAGAACTGATCCTTCCGGGATCGGCTGTGCTATTATACCGTCGGACAGAACGGTTGATAGATTCGCCGACGGCCGTTCCCGGCGACAACGTATCAAAGCCTCTGACCGACGGTATAGCAAAAAAAAAACGTTTGGTTTTACGCCCCGAGCCCACCGCTCGATTCTCCATGAAAATCGAGATACTCACCACTGACTTCCTCGACCGTTCACGGGCACGAACGATGCGACCGGCGGTCGCGCGGAACGAGGTCGTTTCGATCCCACGAGTCACTCGAAGCCGACCGCTCGCCAGCGCATCAACAGATACCACATCCCGACGAACATCGCGAAAACAGGGAGTATCGCCGCGGCCGCATACCACCGCCGCCATCGCGTCCAGTGGCCGTCCTTCAGGATCGCGTAGGGCAGGGCGACCCACGCAAACAGCATGACGAGACCGAGATCCGTACCCGCAAGCGCCGCCCCGAGGACCCACGCGCCGGTTGCACCCGCGACCCATTTCCAACGCTCGTCCGGTAGTCTGCTTGCGAGCGGTCCATCGTTTTCTGCAGTCGCCAGCTGTTGCTCGGTCGCGGAATCGGACTGGAGTGGATCAAGACGCCGGTGTTCAGTCGAGAAAACCGATTCCGAGGCAGTAATAGCCGGTGGCTGCTCCGCCGACTCGACCGTTGGTTCCGGCTCAGGTTCAGCGACCGCCGGAACGTATTTCTCGACGATATCCTCAGCCGCTAGCTCCTCGATAAGCGCAACGAGATCGTCGCCATCGACGAGTTTCACGTTGAGCTTGTGGGCAATCTCTTCGGCTTGGCCCGAAAACCCGTTCGTCGTGACGACGAGCACCTTATCCACACCGTGGCGCTGGTGTTTCAGACTCGCGTACTGCTGGATATCCGGGCTTCCTACCGTCGTTGTCGGCCCGTATCGTTTCGCCTGAATCAGCGCTTTCTCCTCGTACGGCGAGCGCCGAGTCGCGACCACGTCGATCCCTTTATCAGCTGACTGGGTCGAGACCTCGGTACTCCAGCCCATTCGCTCCCAGAGATCCCCGACGAAATGTTCGAACTCGTAGTTGTCCATCCTCTGAAGAACTTCCTTGAGATCCGAATCCGCCGTAATACCACTGAAATCGGCTCCAACACGAGTCCCTCCGTTCGCCCGTTGTTCGGGTTCGTCGGCTCTCGCTTTCCGATCGCCGTCGCCTGCTTTTTCGAGTTCGCGAAACGCCTTTTTCGTCTGATTATACGCTTTTCGTCCGAGAAGGTGTTTCAGACTGCGTTTCATCGACGATACCTCGCATAAGGACGGTCGTCGTCCCTTACCGGTCGTCGCCCGTTCGAGTCGGCGATCGCCGGTAAACGGTGACGGCCGTCCCCATCAGCATGCATACATTCTTCTCAGACTGCCAGCATAAATAGCCACCGAAACGAGGAATTTTCCGTCTCTCGACCCTGTTCCGACGAAAGTAGAACGGCTGGAGAGGAAATAGGTATATTCTGATATAACTCGATTGAAGGGTTGACGGCATGGCTTCTCAATACTTATCAAACACCGCCACACAGGATGGGGTATGTACCCGCTTCCGCTGGAACAACACGGCACGTACCCGATCGGCATCGAGATCCTCGGCACAGGCACGCTGATACTCTGTCTCGTGCTAACGTTCGCGTGGCTGTTCTATCTCTATCGCTGATTATCTCGATCAATAGTTATATATCGGATGGTGACGTAGCGTGTGTGCAGGTCTCCATCGGACTCTTACCACAGTGCCTCTGACAGGATGCGGTCCGATGGGGGCATTTTATTCATCCAGTTCGACGCGCTCACGGAGCCACTCGGCCGCCGCTTCGACCGTCTGCTCATCAGTCCCAGTGATTTTCAGCCGAACGCCATCGCCGGGATAGCTTCCGACAGAGACGTCGAATCGTTCCTGTAACGCCTCCAATCGCGGGACGAGCGCGCTTTCGGGTTCGGACGTGTAGACCCGATCGACGTACCGGGGTTCGCCCTCGAACTGTTCTACTACATCCTCGAACATCGCTTTCATCTCGCTTGGAACCCCTGGAAGGACGTAGATTCCTTGGACTACGGCACCGGGTGCGACGCCGACATCGTTGTGAAGCGGGCGCGCCCCGCGGGGCAGATCCGCGGTTCCCTTAGTGAGATCCCCGCGCGTATAGCCCCCTTCCTCGGTCAGCCACGCCAGCGCTTCCTCGCTCTGTGCGACCTCGCGACCGAGCGCCGCCGCGACCCCTTCCATCGTCAGATCGTCGTGCGTGGGTCCCAGCCCTCCAGTAATGATCACGGCGTCGTAGGTCGCGTGATACTCGTTGACGACGCTTGCGATCTCCGATATCACATCCGGAACGACGGTTACGCGTTCTACGTCGACACCGCGTTCGGAGAGACGCTGTCCGAGCCACGTGGCGTTCGTGTTGACCGTATCGCCCGCAAGAATTTCGTCGCCGACGCTGATCAGCGCGACGTGCATGCCCGCCGTTCGGGCCGATGGACTAAAGCTCACCGCATTCCCGGTGGCGGCTTACTGTCGTCGTCCTCGACATCGACATCGAGTCCCATCTCCTCGCGTCGTCGTCTGAGTTCCTCCATCTGTCGGTAGACGTACGCGCCCGCGATGGCCGCCCCGATCGATGCGACGACGATGAGTCCACCGAAGAGATAGACATCGCGTTCGAGATAGTAGCGCACCGAGATGGCGCTTGCGTCCATCTCCTCCCAGCGGATATGGGTCTGATCGTCGATGATCTCGGTTTCGGAGCCGCCCGGCCGAACGTTCCCGATCACGAAGTTATCGACCCGATAGCCCGGCGGCAGGATCACCTCATAGGAGCCATCGCTGAACGTCTCGGTAGCGAAATTTCTCGACTGGGAGTCGGAGGTGAACGCGAACTGACCCTCTTCTGCTGGGAAGGTGACGTTCACTTCGGAACGAGTCTCTTCGACCTCGATCTCCTCGGCTCCAACGACCGTCCCATCGGGATGGCGAAACTGTACCGCCCGAACGTCGATCGGGTTGTCATCGCCATAGCGAGTGGACTGATACAGCCGCATCGTCGATTGGTCCTCGATCGTATAGACGGCTTGGTACTCGCCATCGGTGATCTCGATCGTCGCGTTGGCGTCGGTCTCCCAGTCGTACTCCGTTTCCTCGGAAAGACCATCCTCACTCGTTAGCGACCCAAATCCCGCACACCCCGCAACCGCGACGGCACCGGCAGCCCCACCGGCCGCGAGGAACTCCCGTCGTTTCATGATGGAATAACACAGCGCAGCTCCGAGGTGAGATGCGGCCCGATCGCCGCCAACAGCCCCGGCGGATCGGTCTCTTCGTTGCAGATAACGCTCTGTTCGAGTAGCCCCAGCCGCTCGACAGTGATGATATCCTCGGCGTGGCCCGCCCGGTTGACCGTCGCACGCACCTCCCCACGGGTCGCGTTGTTGACGTTCACCCGGCCAGCACCCCGAGACCACTCGTAGAGACGGTCGCGCTCTTCATCGGCGAGTCGTGACGGCTTGCCGTCCCCACTCCCGTAGACGAACGTCATCGGGAGATGCTGGACCAGTCCGAACCGTTCGACGAGCTGAGCGGGCCGACCCTGCCCGAGACCCAGCTCAGTCGTCGGAATCCTGATTTCACGACCCGCATCCAGAACGAAGCCATCGTCGTCCCACGAATTCAGTGTTCCGACATAGCTCTCGCCTTCGGTGAACTCGTCCGTAATCTCGCCCCACTCCGCTCGGAGGGCGTTGCGAGCAACGACCGCATCCTCACCCTCGACGCTAACGGTCGGAAAGTCGTCGTGACGCACCCCGATATCGTAGGTGACATCGAGCTCTCCGATACTATTTTCGACGAGCGAGGAAAGCCCATCGAGCGCCTGCTCACGCGAGCTTCCGTGGACGGTTACTTTGGTTGCAAGGACGACCATTAGGCCTCAATATCGACGTTGAGTTCACGCTGGAGCTCCGCGATTCGGCGCTCCATCGCCTCGACGAGCATTGCGTTATCCATCGATTCCAGTGGCGA
>JADFQH010000214.1:0-2478 GCA_022561895.1 Methanobacteriota archaeon
AACCGTTAGGCGTTACGTAACGGGTTCGCACCGATGGTTCAGTTCGACAGGTGGAAGATCATTTTAATTCTGGCGGTCTGCGCGCTTGGGTTCATCTATGTCTCGCCCAACCTCATGCAGCGCCATGTTGCCAATCTGGTCGTGGATCGGAAGCGTGCCGGAAATTGGTCCGGGACTGGGGCAGGAAAGACACTGTCTGCGATCCTATCCACAAGGCTCGTCGGCGCCGATCTAACGGTCGTGTGCTGTCCGAATACCAGCGTTGAAGGCTGGCGAGCGGAGATCCTAAACGCATTTCCCACGAGCCTGGTCGCCACCAAGACGTTCGAGCCTGATTGGGCTCAGATCGCCGGAGACGAAACGGGCCTGGGCTCATCACTTGACTCCGAAGCCAGATATCTGATCCTCAACTACGAAGCTTTCCAGCAGGCAAATTCCGCCGACAAAGTCAGGTCACTCACCCAGCGAGAAGAAATTGACTTCGTGGTCATCGACGAGATTCACGCCATTGCTGGCTCCGACCGGGGCGCACACTTGATGAGCGTCCTCGAGCGCATCGCACAGCGTGACCGCGATCGTCTCCTCGTCTTCGTCGGGATCGAGCTCCCGATCCCCGATTTCTTTTGCGGCGGATTCGAGCGTCGTCACCAGACTCGCTTGTTCCCTCCCTTCAAGCGTGAGACCGGTCCCCAGAATCTCGTTTTCCTCTTCGATGAACGTTTCGACGGGCGAAACGAGTTCTTCTTCGCCCTGCTCGGTCCAGCGCGTGTCCTCGACGGTCGCTCCGGCCTCTTCGATCCCCTCGATCACGTCTTCGCTGTAGGGTCCGCGCTGGGATTCGAGTTCGTCTTGGAGATCCGAAAGACGGTCTTCGAGCGCCTCTTGGGGGTCTTCTGCCTCGTCATCGTCCTCGTCGGGCTCGGCCAGGTCGGCTTCCTCGATGTCGTTGCCGATCGAGGCGAGCGACGCCGAAACATCATCGAGATCCGCCTCGGTCTCTGCGTCTTCGAGGGCGGCCTCCGCACCGTCGAGGCGCTCGGTAAGCGTTTCTTCGGTGAGCGGTTCGGCCGGTAGATCCGCGTTCTCCCCGTCTTCGTCACCGTCTGTCTCCGTTCCCTCGTCCTCGCTCTCGGTTCCCTCGTCCGCGTCCTCATCAGTGTCTGCGTCATCTGTATCGTCACTTTCGTCCGCTTCGGCCTCCTCGTCCGCTCCGTCTGTCTCTGCGTCTTCGTCCTTTTCATTGGTGTCGACGGAGTCGTCTTCGACCTCCTCCTCTGGGTTTTCGGCGGCGGATTCGTTCTCCTCGTCGGCTGGTGTCTCCTCCGATCCGTCTGGGGCTTCCGGTTCGTCCGCTTGCTCTTCCGGCTCTTGTTCGTCGGATTCCGCTAATTCCTCACCCGACTCCTCGGCGTCCGCTGGCTCCTCGTGCTCGTCGGATGCGTCCTCGCTCATACGGGGAAATCCGGTCGAACGGCCTATGAGCGTTTCCCTTCGTTTCTCCGCCGCTCGGTCTCGCCCCAGTAGAGCCACGGCCCCAACAGCAGATACGCAAGCGAGAGGGTGAGGAGAGCGACCGGAAACAGCCCGCCCTGAAAGCCCGGAATCAAAACGGCGAAAACGTGGACGATCCCCATCAACAGCGCGTCGCGTGCGAGCAGGTCGGGGTACTCGATCGAGGTGACCATCAGATAGCAGAAGACGGCCGTAATGAGTAGAACGATCTCCGGCTCCCTGATCCCCGCAAGCACCGCCGCGCCGAGTGTGGTCGCCGCGAGCGTACTCGGCGCGCCGAACGTCGTGGTTCGGTCGGCGTCGTAGGCCGTATACAGTCCCAAGCGAACGACCGCCATCGCGACGAAGAGCGAGGGGATTCCGAAGGCGACGAGCGCGGCCAGCCCGCTCATCGCCGCGTCCTCGGCGAGCGCGATCACCAACATGGCGGGTGCAACCCCAAACGAGGCAACGTCCGCGAGCGAGTCGAGATACGGCCCGGCGGGCGTTCCCCCATATCGCCGGGCGAGCACCCCGTCGACTCCATCAAAAACCGCCGCCAGTAGGACGAACTGTGCCGCAATCGAGATATCGACCATCGCGACCGCCGCCGCGAGAAAGCCGAGGGCGGCATTCCCGACGGTAACCGCATCGGCAATACCCAACCGGCCGACGAAACGCGGCGCGAGATCCATATCATCCGCTCGCACAGCGCCCTTTTATCCGTTGTGAATCGAAAGACAATCAGCCGATTGATCCGATGAAACTGCGCTCGTTCGCGGGTCGCCCACGGTATCTCGGATCGACAGCCTATAGACGCCCCGGACCCGACCAAAGAGTATGCAACGGCGTGCGTTTCTCGCTGTCCTCGGCGGAAGCGGACTCGCCGGTCTTTCGGGCTGTACCGCCATCGCCGATCTGACCGAGGACCACGACATCGCCATGAGCGCCCACGAGTTCTTGCCTGATTCTCATACGATCGAAGTC
>JADFQH010000214.1:2488-5665 GCA_022561895.1 Methanobacteriota archaeon
TCAACTGCACCGCGCGTATGAACGGCACAGCAGGTATCCAAGCGGGCAGCGAGTGCGTTCTTCGCGACTGTGTTGCCTTGCAGAATCCTTTGGGCATCCTACTCAACATGCACTGCGTTGTGACCCACTGCATCTCGAGGGCAAATACCGGAAAGGGTTTTGACCAACTGAACAAGGGTAGCGGCGGGTGCGTTCTAACGGCGTGTGTGTCAGAGTTTAACGACGATACGGGCATCGAAGTCGGCGACACCGTGATCTGGGAGAACACCGGTTCGCGCGCTCACACGGTGACTGCGTACGATGGTGGCCAGCCAGAGGGCGCAGTGTTCTTTGCAACCGGCGAGTTCGATAACGAACACGACGCCCGGACGGCGTGGTACGACGACCGGGCAGGCTCGATTTATACGGGGGATCGGTTCGAACACACGTTCGAGACACCGGGCGAGCACGATTATTACTGTGTGCCACACGAACGCGGCGGAATGGTCGGCCGGATTATCGTCGAAGAATAGTTCTAAACGTTGCGCTGCTGCGGTATTAGGCTTCCTCGTCGACCGCGACGTCCGTCTCGTCGACATCGACCGCGGTCTCCTCCTCTTCTGCAACCTCCTCGGGTCGGGCTTCGAGGGTGAGCTTCTGGATCTCGACTCGTCGAAGGGGGTAGATCGTCTTCGCCTCGCCGTAGATCGCACTCGAAAGGCGGCCCTCGATGACGCTGTCGACGAGCCCCTCGAAGGTGCGTTCTTCGCCTGCCTCACGAACCATCTCGATCATCCGCTTTCGGATGGCGTGCTCCTGGCTGTGGTCCGCCTTCTTCGTCGTGAAGGCGACCGGCTGGACCTGCACGCGGTAGTCGTCGGTCGTGAGGACGGTGACGTAGGCGTCGATCTTCGACGCGCCCCGCCGCACGAGGCTGCGCAGGTAATCGCGCGTGAGTTCGTGTTTGATGAACTCCGTGTAGGCCGAATCGCTGCCCACGTCGTTGATCTTGAACGTGAGCTTGATGTTGTTCTCGCTTGCGTTGTTCGTCAGCTCGCCGAGCGTTGTTTCGAGATTGCGCTCTAGGAGCTGCTCCGGTTCGTTTGCGGGTGATTGGCCGAGTTCGGCCCGGTCGAACTGCTCGGGTGCGAGCACACTGTACCACCGCTTCTGTCGCTGCTGTCGGGAAACTGATCGTTTACTCATGATTGTCTAAGTTCTTGTTTGCTGTCTGTACGCTCGTCGCCACCGTGAGGTTCACGATGTAATCGTCCGCTGTCGTTCGCAGACCGCCCATCGAATCGCGCTCGATCGTCGTCACCACCCTATTGTCCTCCACGTCCGTCCGAATTTGGGGCGTGTTGTCCGGCGAGACTGATCGAGCAACGAGGTCGGGATTTGCATGGGTCGTCCGGATCTCGATTCGTTTTCGCGTCATGTCAGTTCCTCCCTGAAGGCTTCGAGGAACGCTTCAGGTGGGCAGTCGAATTTTGCGAAGCCCTGTCGAGCGGTCCCTCCACCCGCACCGCCTACCGCACTGGCGGCCGTCATCACTGCCTCACCGACTCCCTCCGAGCGGCTCGCTGCACCCGCCTCGTCATCGGAGACGACGAGCACGGCGGGTTCGGGCGAGCGAAAATCCCGGAAAAGGCGGGCGACCGTCTCGACCGCCCCCTCAGGAACTCGGGCGACGAACAGGCCGTCATACCTGCCTGTATCGGCCGCTCGAATCGCCTCGTGGGCCGTTTTTGCATGCTTGCGCCACGACTCAAGCGCCTCGATTCGGACGTCGTGGCCCATCGCGAGTGCGAGGGCGATCCCCGGCGCGTCGCGCGAAAGGCAATCGAGTACGTCCGCGAGCCCCTCCGCAGTTTCAAAGGGGCCGTCGGGAGTGACGTGCGGTCGGAGTGCGCACTTGACGGCGGTCGCCGCATAGTCGTTTACCCCCGCTGGAGCGAGGGTTTCGAGTGCGGTCAACGAGGCCACTGACCGGTCGTCGTCAATGAGGTTCGCGAGCGCCGCACCCGCGGCCGTCTCGTCGCCCGAGAAACTCGCGTGAAACAACGTCGAGTGGGCGAGTCCGTCCGCCAAATCCGCTGTCGGAACCCCGACACCGGGTCCCCGGTCGAGATCGGTGTCGATCGTTTCGGGTTCGCCCGCGAGCAGACAGCCAGCGAGCGCGAGTCCGGAATCGGGTTCGCAGTCGAGTTCGCGGACGATATCGACTACGGCCGCGGTGGCCGGGCGCTCATCGGAAAAGCCGATCGGGACGGTCGAGTCGTCCGCGGGCGGATCGTCGGTAAGCGGGACGACGCGGGCTTGAAACGGGATCGATCGGGTCGCCAGTGCTCGCAAAAGCAGCCCGGCGGCGGCGATCGCGTCGCCATCCGCTCGCGGGGCTACCCGGACGAACTCGGCGTCCATGAGCTGAGTGGCGAGATCGCCTTCGATTCCCGATCGGCCCGTAACGGCCATTATCCGAGGAGTTCCTGGGCGTTCTGGTAGGTGTAGCGGAAGTCCGCAGACAGCTCGTCGCCGCGGTAGTAGTTGACGAGTCGGCGGACCTTCGCCTCCGTGTTCTGGAGTGCGCGCTTGTTCTGGGCGTCCTGCTGGTTGTCCTCCATATGTTCGCGAAGCCGGATCGCCCGCTCCATCAGGTTCCGGAGGTCCTCGGGGACCTCCGGCGAGGCGTCGTTCTCGTCCAAGATCTCGCCGAGCTTCTTGCCGGTGGCGAGCTTGACGTTCGGGACTGGAGTCCCTTTGACGCCTTCGTCGCGCAGTTTCATGCCGATTTGGCTGGGGTCGAAGCCCTGTTCTGCGAGTTCGATGACGCGAGATTCGATTTCCTCGCTGTCAACGTCGCTCCACTCCGGTGGTTCGTCTGCCGCCGGCCGGTCCGAGCCGGACGAGCCGCGACGGCGTGTATGCATTCGTGCCATAGCTTGAGGATAGGAACCGCACTGACCGCCGCATATGTCCGGCTCTCGCCGGGTTGCACTTCCGCAATCTCGAGTCACCCAAAGAGACGGGGTGACGGGGTCAGATTTGCGGCCGTGCGGTTCCCACTGGTACCTAACCGTTCGGCAACTAAAGGGTTTCTACCTTCGACTCGTTGTGTGGGGTCCGCTCGAGGGGAGGGGTCTCGAGGTGAGAGAGTGTGGGACGATGGCGTGGTTCCACCAATTCGAGGGGTTTATC
>JADFQH010000215.1 GCA_022561895.1 Methanobacteriota archaeon
AATCTGATTCGACGCCGACCGAGGAGCCGACCGCTTCGATTGAGCGTCCCCAGCCGTCCGTCTCGTAGTACTCGCGGATTATGTACCCGATGAGAACCCCCGGATTAACGTCGTACTCGGCGGCGGCGAGGCTAAGGCGCTCTTTCGTCTCCGGGTGTATCCCGGCGTGAACCTCGATCTTTTCCTGATTTTCGAGCGGCGTATCCGAGACGTTCATTTTCTGTGTGTGCGGGGGGGTCCCCGTAGAAAGGTCGAGAGTGTCCGGGTCCGCTTCCTCGATCGCAAGCCATAGGTCAGCGATCTGTTCGGCTTCGAAACCCGCGTAAAGGTCCGTAGATCCCTTCTCAGTGAGAACTCGCCGTTCGAGGAGTTCCCACGAGAGACGCGGGACCCACCACTTGAGCTGTACGCGGACAGACATTTCACGAACACCTCCGAGAACTGTACTCTCTATGAGAGAGTGAGATCTCCTCTCTCCTCTCTATTAGAGAGTAAACAGTAGTAGTAGTACGGTAGCGGAAGCGGAAGCGGTTGCGGCGGTGGTTGGAGCGGGAGCCGTCCCTTCTTGTGGTTTGGGGGGTTCTTGGGGAGGTCTCTCCTAACCCCCCTTGCTCTCGTACCCCGCACACACAGAAAATGAATGAAATAGTCATCCTCCCAACATCTCTCTTGGTCGGTGGACAGTCCGACGGTTGGGACACTCCTCGTTTCACCTGTCGGTGTCGGCAGGAAGAACCGTTCCACAGCAGTGACAACTCATCGCGAGTAGGGGGCGAATGCGGTGGTTCGTCGTCCCTGTCTCGAAGCGTATTGGTCGTATCCGTATTCTGTTCAGCAGTTGCCGGTTCGGTTATCGTTGTGTTCGTGTTTGTTGCCATTGAGTCGTGTGGCTCACGATTTTCGAACCGGGCGACTGCCGCCCCGAACCCTCGCCCTTGCTCTCGCTAGCGCAAAGGCTATGACGATGAACGTCGAAATAGTGTCTAAGCCGGGGCAACAGCTCCGGTTCAAGGGAAACCATATCAAAACCCTGCGTTTCGCCCGTGCTGCAAACACGGGCGGGCGGTTCTTCCGTCGATTTCATGTGTGAGTCACATCTCCGTTTGTTGATCTCCTGTGCTCACCGACCTCATATAACGGTTTGGTGCTATTTATGCCAACCATTATTTACGAACCCTTCTCACCGCGGCGCTTCAAGACCAAGATATCGAGATCTAAGTGTGCGGTCTCCCCATCAATATCGAGTGCTTTCCGCGTGCTCTTGGGGATCGTCACTCGGCCGTTTTCGTCCATTTGCACCGTCGCGCTCGCTTTCTCTGCCACACCCACTACAACACAAACCATCCTGATAAATCTTCCTCTGTGATTTCTCATCCTTTCTCGTGTTCTCTGAACCAATAATCATAAGTGGGTGACGTACGTAGGCACGGATAGAGACAGACGGTGGCCTCAAGGGCGCAATTCCTCTGAATGCGCCGGGTGCTGAAGACACCCGTCGCCGGTCTGTTTCAGGTGATACAGACCATGTCCGTCTACGACACTCCAGTGAAAGAAGGCATCGACTCTGAATACACTCGATACCCGTCGAACGCCGCCGGATCGGTCGGCTGTCGAAACAGAACCGGAACTGGCGGGTAAAGCCGGAGGGCCTCGTCGGTGACGTTCGGTGTGCGTCAACTGGGGAACGTGTGCGAACCCCGGGGCATCTTCGTCAATCACTTTCCGGTGTTCAGCTCGGACGCGTTCGAGCTCGTCGTCGTGCTGTGCGAGCAACAACACCGTGTACGTCAGCCCAAGCGAGGTCGTCTCGTGGCCCGCGAACAGCAGATCCGCGCTGAAGCACGATGGGACCATCTTGAGACCGAACGCGCCCGACTTGAGGAGGAACTCAGAAGCGAACGGGCACGGGCGAACAAATGGGAGAATCGCTATAGTGAGGCAAATGGGAAGCTCAAGGCCCACACATCTGAAAAAGGGATCACAGTGCGAGCCAAAGCGTGGATGTTTGGCAAGTAATCGAGCGACCACCGTCAGTCAGTCAGCCGTCAGGCCGAGCAGGGAGGGGTAGTTTACAGATTCGGGTCCGGGTCAACGTAGCGCGCAGCGTTCCCAGCAATCCGACGAATCGTCTCCTCGCTGAGAACGCCTTCCTGCTCCAGAATGTCGCCGTGCTTGAACGTCAGGATCGTCCATGGCGAGGCGTAGCTGGGATCGACCGGCAGCCCTCCGGATTCGAAATTCTCGCCCGTGATGGGAATCGCCTCCGAACGTGGCGTTGATGTGACGGCAGCATAGACGGTCTCGTTCCGAAAGAATGGGTGCGTGTCGTTACTCAGAGCAACGTACGGACGGACAGGATCCGAGCTAAATGGGTTTGGCCCCTTGACAACGTCGCCTCGGGAGTACATCTCGACTACGCGCCCTCGCTGTAGTAGTTATCGGTAACTGAGCCGGAGCTCGCGACGTACGCAACGCCCTGAGCAGCTAAGCGGTCGTCCTCACCGACCGCCCACACCTCGCCTTTGTGCCGGACCAGCTCGCGATCTTCGAGCCGGGAAAGTGTCGGTCCAATGCTGCCCCGTTTGACGTCGGTCGCGTCGGCGATCTCTTGCGGTGAATAGCCTTGCTCGGGGTTCTTCGACAGGAACACGAGGATTGCATGCGCATTTGTTCCCTCGTTAAGGTCCATCCGTCCCGCTTCGTCGTCGTACTCGTCGAACAGTACGGGCATGGTGTACTAATAGTGTACCTCTACTGTAATAGTTATCGGTGGTTCTGGAAAGTGCATGCTCAAAAGCGAGCTGACCCGCGAGCGCCGCCGACCGGGGGATCGACACACACACATCGTTCATGGCACCACGGCCGAAGCCGCCGCGAGTTCGCTGACCGGCCTCCAGAACTACCGCTTCGGTCCCGCAACGACACCTCCCGTTTCCGTATGCACACGGCGCGGACGGCCTGCCCGCGAGCGTCACCGACACGATAGACGAGAACACGGAACGGGGGCTGCACACGCTCGTCTACCTCGATATCAAGGTCGGCCCGGACCCGATGGGGAGACGGGATGGCGACGAGTATATGAGCGGCGATGTCGCCGCTTCGCTGCTGGCCGACGTTTACCGAACTCGTCTTGGAGTCGTCGTGGCCCGCGCCGGAAGTCCGGCACCCCTCGTTTCTGCGGGGTCGCTCGATTTCGCTTGCGACCCGCGACTTCGGGGCTCCGCTCCACCTTCTCGTCGTTCCGGGCGAGCTTCACCACATTGAAGCCGAGTCGCTTCGGACGTTCGCCGATGCGCCGGCCGATCTCGTGGCGTTCGATTGAGGTGGTTGCCAGCCCACGGAGCCGGTGGAGCGTGGTCGCACTCTTCGCCGCCGCAATCCTCTTTGTCCCGGTGATCCCGATTCCGGGGTCGATCCCCGAAGAAGGGAGTGGAATCCCGACGAGTCTCCTGTTTCATTTCGTCGGCTATGCAGCCCTCGCAGCACTGCTCGGGTTCGCGTTGTTCGTTCGTCGGACGTCGCTTTATTCGACGACGCTCTCAATCGTCGGCGCGACTCTCTACGGAATTCTAATCGAGTACATTCAGTACCCGATCCCGTATCGGAGCTTCAGCTACCTCGACATGCTCGGAAACGGTGCGGGTGCAGCATTTGGTGCAGTCGTACTCGCTATCCTGATTGCCCGATCAGAGTAGCGCGGTGAGACCGCCGCCGAGGATCGCTAGTCCCCCGAGACCGAGACAGATCACCCAGAAATCGACCCGGTGGACGACCTTCATGATGGCGTCGATTGCCGCGTAGCCGACGACCCCACTCGCGAGGAGCGCGACGATCGCTTCGAGGCCGGTCGTCGGAACGCCGTCGTCGAGGACGATCAGGACGCCCGCACCGATTCCCGCCGGAATGCTGAGGAGAAACGAGAGCCGGAACGCGGAGGGGCCGACGTGGCCACGAAAGAGCAGCATGCTCGCCGTCGTCCCCGAGCGCGAAACACCCGGGAGGATCGAAACGCCCTGGATCGCACCAACGAGGATCGCATCGAGCAGGTCGGGGTTCTCCTTGCCACTGACGCCGATGGATTCGCTCGCGCGTTCGAGGATTCCTGTAAGGACCAACAGGACGCCGATGAGCGCGACGAACACCCCACCCGTAAGTTCGCGCGCGAAATCGATCAGCGTGAGGTACAGTGGGATACCGACGATGCCGGTCACGAGACAGGCGACGACGACGAAGGTGGTGTCGGCGTTCGCGTCCTCAAACGCGGTTCGGGTCCGCCAGCCCGGCGCGGCATGGATCGCCTCGCGGATGGTGTCGCGGTAGTAGATCGCCGCCGAAACGGTCGTCCCCATCTGGAGGAACAGCGCGAGCTGGACGGCGATCTCCGGCGATGTCCCGACCGCGGCGAGAAACAACGAGAGGTTTCCCGTACTGGAGATCGGCAGCCACTCGACGAGTCCTTGGACGACACCGGCGGCGAGCGCAACGAGGATCTCGCGGAGAGTACTCACTACTCCGAGGAGCGTTCGTCCCGGCAAAAAGGGTGCCGTTCCGCTATCCAAGGAACAGTGACTCGGCGTTCGGGTCGCGCTCGATTATCTCGGACCTTTTTCCGTTCGGACTCACTGTACTCGCCCTCTCTGCTCACGGGCGCGTAGCGCCGCGTATTGCCCGTTCGCACGGCCCGCCGTAGTGAGTAAGGTAACTTATGCTCATGAATCAAGAAACGTGACCTATGAGCGGCGATCGTCGGTGGAAGCACCAGCCGAAACGAGATCGCGGGGACGACCGGTATCGACTACAACCAGCTCTCGAAGTATCTCAATCGACTGTCCCGACTCAGGCTCGTCGACCAGCACGTCCCGATCACCGAACGGAAAGAACGGAGCAAGCGCAGTCGGTACCGTATCCGGGACCCGTTCTTTCGCTTCTGGTTTCGCTTCGTCTACGGGACCGGCGAGCAGTACGATGAACTCGGAGCGGACGCGTACGAGGTACTCATCGAACCGGAGGTGGCCGATTTCATGAGTCGATCGTTCGAGGAGCTCTGCTGTTCGGCGCTTCGATCGCTGTACCCGGAGTACACCATCACGCAGACCGGACAATGGTGGTACGGTGAACACGAGATCAACGTCGTGGGACTCACTGCGGGAGACACCCTGATCGCCGGCGAGTGTAAGTTCCAGCAGTCGCCGCTCGGCTACGACGCCCTCTCGCCCCTCGAACATCACGTCGACAAACTCCGATGGACGCCGACCGACGCCGGCAGCCCTCGGCTCGTCGCCTCGTGGCACATGTTCGAGCAGTCGGGGAAGTTGTTGGTGCCGTACAGGCGCACGAGCAGCTGGTACAGGAACGCCGCTTCGTTGCTGGCGCGGCCGGACGTGTAGAACGCGGCCTGGTTCGGGTCGGGCAGTGCCCGCAGGTGGCGTGCGATCAGCGCGAAGGCGTCGTCCCATGCGATCGGCACGTAGCGGTCGGTCTGCGCGTCGTACACCATCGGGTCGGTGAGGCGGCCGTGCTGCTCGAGTTCGAAATCCGACTGTTCGAGCAGCTCGGTAACCGTGTGCGCGGCGAAGAAGTCGGGCGTCACGCGCTTGCTCGTCGCTTCCGCGGCCACCGCTTTCACGCCGTTTTCGCAGAATTCGAACGTCGATGCGTGCTG
>JADFQH010000216.1 GCA_022561895.1 Methanobacteriota archaeon
TCCATACTCTCGCCGTTGTGCTGGAGCGGGACCGAGGCGGGTTCGTCCATCTGCTGGACATCGAGGGCCTCGTAGGCGGTCGCGGTCGGTTTGTAGCCGCCTTTCGGACCGGGGACGCCCTCGACGAGCTGGAGGGCTTTCAGGCTCTGCATCTGATTTCTGATCGTGCCCGGATTTCTATCGACTTCCTCTGCGATGTCTTCGCCTTTGACCGCATTTTCGCTCCCTCGGTGAAGATTGATCAACGCGGTGAGGATGGTTTTCTGACTTGGCGTGAGTTCGATCGATGACATACCCCCTCTTCGGGACAGATTCGCTTAAATGCGACGAATACTCTGGCAAACCCGTTCGAATCGCAACTGGCCGGTGGTATCAGTCAGTGATCGTTCCGAGTAGTGATATACTCTCGGACGGAGGTCGTCGAAGAATTTCGACCGACTGATACAGCGAAATACTGAGGATTGCTACGTCCGATGGTAACGAAATCCGCAGATTTAATCTTCACATACCCGACTGAGCGCGTATGAGAGAGCAGATAACAGTCATCGGCGCGCCGCTCGATTACGGCGCGGATCGTCGTGGCGTCGATATGGGGCCCTCCGCGATCCGGTATGCGGGGCTCGCGGACGAACTCGCAGCGAGCGGACGACCGTGTGTCGATCGAGGTGATCTCAGCGTGCCGCGTGCAGAGGAGCGCGATCCGGACGCCGTCTCGCCACCGGCCGGGTCGGCGAAGTTCCTAAAGGAGGTGCGCGATGTCTGTGAGCGACTTTCGGCGGAGGTCGCAGAAACCCTTTCAAAGGGGCGGTTCCCGCTCGTCCTCGGCGGGGATCACTCGATCGCCATCGGCTCGATCCAAGGGTCGAGCCGGGACGGCGACATCGGCGTGATCTGGTTCGATGCCCACGGCGATTTCAATACGCCCGAGACCTCTCCGAGCGGGAACGTCCACGGAATGCCGATGGCCGCCGCGCTCGGTCACGGCTCGTTCGCCGACACCGACTGGGCGAACGCCAACAGAGTAACGCCCGAAAACGTCGTCCTCGTCGGGCTTCGAAGCCTCGACGAAAAAGAGCGCCTCGCGATCCGCGAAAGCCCGGTCACCGCCTACACGATGTCGGATATCGACGAGCAGGGGATCACGACAATCACCGAATCCGCTATCGAAATCGCGAGCGACGGGACTGACGGGGTTCATGTCAGCCTCGATCTCGACTGGCTCGACCCCAAGGAAGCGCCCGGCGTCGGCACGCCCGTTCGTGGTGGCGTCACCTACCGAGAGGCCCACGCCGCCCTCGAGATCGTCTCGAACCACGACGTGCTTCGCTCGCTCGAAGTCGTCGAGGTGAACCCGATCCTCGATTCGCGAAACGAAACGGCGAACCTCGCGGTCGAACTCGCCGCGAGCGCGCTCGGAAAACGCATCCTATAGACGGACCTTTCGCATGGACCTTTTTCCGCCTCGGGTGCGCTTCGCGTCGTTCGAAAGAGTGCAAGCACTCTTTCGTGATGACGAGAGACGCAAAGCGTCTCTCGGATCACACCACTCACCGCAAAAATCTCCTCCAAAAAACGCCGGCGCGGCCTTGCCGCGCCGGTCCGCTACCGCGACTCACAACCGACTCGCGGTCCGCCGTTCACCGCTTTTTCAACTGCTCCGCGACCTGCTCCAACGACTCGACTCCATGAACCTCGCCGGTCGTTTCAGGGACGGTCATCACCTCGAACTCGGAAAATCGCTTTCGGATCTCAGCCACTCGTTCGTCGTGTCGTTCCTTCTGGCTTCGACACCGGGAACACTCCTCGTTTACGTCCTCTAAAACTTTGTTCACGACGAGGGTTTCGACCGGCATCGAAACAGCAGAAAGGCGCTCGATCAGTCGTTCTGATTCCGTGATCGCCATCCGCTCGGGGATCAGGACGACGCGAAACTCGGTTCGCTCTGGGTCCCGAAGCACGTCGTGAGCGCGCTCCATTCGGTCCTGTAGCGCTGCGATCTCGTCCTCGCTCTCATCGCGCCCGAGGTACGCGGCGGGACCCATCAGCATGCTCCGGGTCGAGTTCGCCATCCGATGGAGCTGTCCCCGGAGCGAGTCGGTCGTTTCGAGTGCGGTTTCGAGGATTTCCGGTAGTTCGAGCAATCTGAGGGTATGGCCCGTCGGCGCGGTATCGAAGACGATCCGATCCCATCTTTCCGAGCTAACGTACTCCGCAAGCACATCCAATGCGGCGGCCTCGTCGCCCCCCGCAGGAATTCCCGATCCGAAGAGACGTTCGATCTCCTCCTCTTCGAGGCTGATTCCCACCGCCCGAAGGTCGCGCGCGAGATGGGAAACGATCTCCTGATACCGATCCGCGCGGGTTTCGGGGTCAATCTCGACCCCGAAGAGGTTCGTTCTCACCTCACTCGGATCGCCGTCGAGGTCGGTCTCGAAGGAATCCGAGAGCGAATGTGCTGGATCGGTCGAGACGACGAGCGTTTTCTCACCCTGCTCTGCGAGCGCGAGTCCGGTTGCGGCGGCCATCGTCGTTTTTCCGACCCCGCCCTTGCCCCCGTAGAGGATGTGTTCAGTCATATCGGGGCTACGGATTCAGCGGGCAAAGTACCTCACCCGGTATCGACAGCCCATTCGCCACGTTCAAGCCAGCGCCGTGCGACCCCCGAACTATGACGCGATCCGTCTGGCTGAAAGCCGACGACACGGTCGGCGACTGGGAAGCGCGCAAACGACGAATCACTGCCGGTCTCGAAGCCGGCGTCGACTGGGTGCTCGTCGACGAATCGGATGTCGAGCGAGTTCGAGAGTTGGGGAGTGTCAACGTCGCGGCGTTTCGCTCCGGCGGGGACGTTCACGTGATGGACGCAGAGGAGACGGAAACGCCCGACATCGACGCCGTCGTTATCGGCAAGAAGGGCGAGGGTGACGGCACGGTCGATCTCCCCGAGGAGTTCTCGGGATCGGCGGATCTCTCCGCGCTTCGTCGCGAGAGCGAAACCCCGACGGGCTCGTATGTCCGGGTTCTTAGCGAGTACTACGAGGCGTTCGCAGAAGAAGCCGCCGTCGAAGCCGATTATACGATCGTTATCGGGGAGGACTGGACGATCATTCCCCTGGAAAACCTCATTGCGCGGATCGGGAGCGAAACCGAACTAATCGCCGGGGTTCAGTCATCCGAGGAGGCCCGAACCGCCTTCGAGACGCTCGAACAGGGTGCTGACGCCGTTCTCCTCGATTCGGATGATCCCGACACGATCCGCGAAACCGTCGCGGTGCGAGACAGCGCAGAACGCGAACACCTCGATCTCTCGTGGGCAACCGTGACCGAGATCGCACAGACGGGAAGCGCGGATCGCGTCTGCGTCGATACGGGGAGCCTGATGGACCACGACGAGGGAATGCTCATCGGATCGATGTCCCGCGGACTCTTTTTCGTTCACGCAGAAACCGCAGAATCGCCGTACGTCGCCTCTCGGCCCTTCCGGGTGAACGCGGGCGCGGTCCACGCCTACGTGCGCACGCCCGACGGCGGCACGAAGTATCTCTCCGAACTCGAAAGTGGCGACGAAGTTCAGTTGATCGATACGGCGGGCAACACGCGCGAGGCGATTGTGGGCCGGGTCAAGATCGAGAAACGTCCGATGTTTCGGGTCGAAGCCGAAACCGATGAAGGCGACCGGATTGCGACCCTCCTACAGAACGCGGAGACGATCAAGGTCCAGACCCGCGAGGGACGAAAAGCGGTGACGGAACTCGAAGAAGGTGACGAGATGTTGCTGTACTACGAGGCTGTTGCTCGCCATTTCGGCGAGGCCGTCGAGGAACGAATCATCGAGAAGTAGGGGGTTTTTCCGTTGCTTCGGGCTCCCGTTCGCTTTCGGAGAGGGGTCTGGTACACCAGTGACAGAAGTCGAGACCGAGTTCGTCGAGTTCGCGCCCGCAGTGGGGACACCGGTGGCCCTCTGCACGCTGTTTTGTCTGATTTGCTTGCCAGTAGGCGTCCGCGGCGCTAAAACTGATGACGACGACCAGTGCGAGCTGGGCTTCGAGCGGGAGATCCGAAGAGAGCGCAACCGCATCACCGAACGACTGAACACTATCGATCAGCCCTTCAGGAACGAAAAGAACGAACGAGAGGACGACCATCCAGAACCAAAGCATGGCTCGGAACCACGATCGGAGATAGACATGCCCGAGTCCGGGGACGAGAACGGCGAAAACAGCCGCGAGCCACGGTCGCTTGTGCGAAGCCCCGCTCATTTCCTGTGGATGAGCACCCCTGCTATTTATACTATCGGAAATCTGCCATCGTTTCATAAGGACGGTTGTAGTCCCTTATCGTTGATCGCTGATCCGCACAGGCGATCAGCGGTAAACAGTTACAATCGCCCTTATCAGTAGCCCATAAGCCACGCGCTGACGCCCGCGAGGATCACCAAGACGGCAAAAAGCAGCCCGGTCCCCGGAAGCGGGATGATTCCAAACAGCAGTCCAACCACACCAACTGAAACGAGCAGTGTCGAGGCGTTTACCATACTCGACGAACTCACCGGCGATAGAAAGGGTTTGGGCTGGCGATCTCCGTTGTATTCGATCACCACTGCTAAGTATTACAGCGTCATTCCTCACACAATGAGCGACCTTGGCAAGGTAGACCGTGAGTTCTTCGACGAGTACATCTACCCGAACCTCGGCGCGGAGCGAGAAGACGTACGGCTCGCACCGCAGCACGGCGTCGATTTCGGCGTCATCGGACTCGGTTCAGGTGATCAGAGCGACGCCGCAGACGCAAGCGAGCAGGTCCTCGCGCTCGCGACCGATCCCGTTTTCATCATGCCTTCGCTCGGTTTCGACCGCGCGGCGTGGTTCGCATTCCACATCCTGATGAGCGACGCCGCCGTCTCGGGACTCTCACCGACGCATCTCTCGATCGATCTCAATCTTCCCGCAGAAATCACCGACGAGCAGTTCGCCACCGTCTGGGAGACGATGCACGCCGAGGCCGAGGAACTGGGCGTCTCGATCGTAACCGGCCATACCGGGAGGTACGCGGGCTGCAACTACCCGATGGTCGGCGGTGGAACGGCGCTTGCGGTCGGCAGCTCGAACGATCTCGTCAGGCCGGACGGCGCTCGCGCGGGCGAGAAAGTGATCGTCACGAAGGGACCCGCGATCGAAGCCACTGGATTGCTCTCGATCCAGTTCGAGGAGATCCTCGACATGGACGAAAAGACGATGGAGGCGGCGAAAGAGCGGTTTTACGACATGAGCCCGGTCGAGGACGCGCTTGTTGCGGCCGCCGCCGGTCCCGTCACCGCGATGCACGACGCCACCGAGGGCGGAATTTATGGGGGATTGCACGAGATCGCGCGGGCGGGCGGCGTGCGGATCGACGTCGAACGTGATTCCGTTCCCGTTCTCGACGGCGTCCGCGAGACGTGTGGGGCCTTCGAGATCGACCCGTGGATCTCGATCAGCGAGGGAACACTCCTGCTGACCGTCGAGGAGTCGGGAGCCGAGGACGTATTAGACGCGCTCGGCTCGGAAGGAATTCCGGCGGCGGTCGTGGGCGAGACAAGCGAGGGAGAGGGCGTCTACTTCG
>JADFQH010000217.1:0-2317 GCA_022561895.1 Methanobacteriota archaeon
TTACCGGGGGCGTCATGTCCGGCCTCGGAAAGGGGATCACCGCCGCGAGCACCGGTCGCCTGCTGAAAAACGCCGGCTTCTCCGTCACGGCGGTGAAGATCGATCCCTACCTAAACGTCGACGCCGGGACGATGAACCCCTACCAGCACGGGGAGGTATACGTACTAAAGGACGGTGGCGAGGTCGACCTCGACCTCGGGAACTACGAGCGATTTTTGGATATCGATATGACGTTCGACCACAACGTCACCACCGGAAAGACCTACCAGCACGTCATCGAAAAGGAGCGCGCAGGCGATTATCTGGGGAAAACCGTCCAGATCATCCCGCATATCACCGACGACATCAAGCGCCGGATCAGGGAGGCGGCCGAAGGAACCGACGTCTGTATTATCGAGGTCGGGGGCACGGTAGGAGATATCGAGGGAATGCCGTATCTCGAAGCCCTCCGGCAGTTCGCCCACGAGGAAGACGACGGGGACATCCTCTTTGCGCACGTGACCCTCGTTCCCTACTCGAAAAACGGCGAGCAGAAGACCAAGCCGACCCAACACAGCGTCAAGGAGCTTCGATCCATCGGCCTCCAGCCCGACATCGTCGTCGGGCGCTGTGACGACCATTTGGAGCCGGATACCAAGGAAAAGATCGCGCTGTTCTGTGATGTTCCCACGGAAGCGGTCTTCTCGAACCCGGATGTCGAGGACATCTACGAGGTCCCGTTAATGGTCGAAGAGGAGGGTTTGGATGAGTACGTAATGGAGCGCCTCGGGCTCGACGGGGAGGCATTGCCCGAGACAGAGCGCGAAAACGAGTGGCGCGAGTTGGTCACCCAAGAAACGACCGAGGAGATCGACGTCGCGCTCGTTGGCAAGTACGCCTTAGAGGACGCCTATCTCTCGATTCACGAGGCCCTAAAACACGCTGGACTGGAGCGAAACGTCGAAGTGAACGTCCGGTGGGTCGATTCCGACGAGATGGCCGCCGCCCACCAAGAACGGTTGGAGGAGGCCGACGGGATCGTTGTGCCCGGCGGCTTTGGTTCGCGGGGAACTCGCGGCAAACTCGAAGCGATCCGGTACGCCCGCGAATACGACGTTCCGTTCCTCGGACTCTGTCTCGGCTTCCAGATGGCGGTCGTCGACTACGCCCGGTACGTCTGTGGGCTGGAAGGGGCACATTCCGCGGAGATCGATTCCGATACTCCACATCCGGTGATCGACCTGCTGCCCGAACAGTACGAGACCGAGAACATGGGCGGGACGATGCGCCTTGGCGCGCACGACACCGATATCCAGCCCGGAACCCTCGCGAGCGAGGTCTACGATGGCGCGAACGCGTGTACCGAGCGCCACCGCCACAGATACGAAGTCAACCCAGAGTACATCCAGCAGCTCGAAGCCGAAGGACTCACCTTCTCGGGGCGGGCGAAAAACCGTATGGAGATCCTCGAACTCGATTCTCACCCGTACTTCCTCGGAACCCAGTTCCATCCCGAGTTCCGCTCGCGGCCCGGACGGGCGAGCCCGCCCTTCGTCGGGCTGGTGGATGCGGTTCTCGAACGCACCCGAACGGAGGTCGAAGCGTAGATGGTCGATCCCGAGGCGTTCATCGAGGAAGCGATCGAGGAAATTAGTGATGAAATCGGCGACGCGAACGCGGTGATCGCCCTTTCGGGCGGGGTCGATTCCTCGGTCGCGGCGGCGCTCGCCTACGAGGCCGTCGGCGAGCAGCTCACCCCGGTGTACGTCGATACCGGGCTCATGAGGAAAGGCGAAACCGAACAGGTAGCGGAAACCTTCTCCTACATGGAGTCGCTTCACGTCGTCGAGGCCGAAGAGCGCTTCTTGGAGGTCTTATCAGGAGTGACCGATCCCGAGGAGAAACGCGAGGTGATAGGCGAGGGATTCATCCGCGAGTTCGAGCGCGAGGCGCGAGAAGCCGACGCCGACTACCTCGTTCAAGGGACGATCTACCCCGACCGGATCGAAAGCGAGGGCGGGATCAAATCCCACCACAACGTTGGCGGCCTGCCCGAGCGAATCGACTTCGAGGGGATTATCGAACCTGTCCGTGATCTGTACAAGGACGAGGTCCGCGAGGTTGCCCGCGAACTCGGTCTCGAAGAGCTGGTCGCCGAACGAATGCCGTTTCCGGGGCCCGGCCTCGCCGTACGCGTGATCGGCGAGGTGACGAAGGAGAAACTGGCGGTCGCGCGCGAGTCATGTTACGTCGTCGAGGAGGAGTTAGAAGCGTACGAGCCGTGGCAGGCGCTCGCCGCCGTCATCGGCAAAGCGACGGGCGTCAAGGGCGACAACCG
>JADFQH010000217.1:2327-5573 GCA_022561895.1 Methanobacteriota archaeon
TTACGAGAATGTCATCGCCCTCCGGGCGGTGACAAGCCGGGACGGAATGACCGCCCGCGCACAGGAGATCGACTGGGAGACGCTCCAGCGGATTCAAAGCCGGATCACGGGCGAGAACGAGAACGTCGCGCGCGTGGTCTATGACGTAACCCACAAGCCGCCGGCGACCATCGAATACGAGTGATGAACGCAGTCATTTCGGGCGAGGATTCCGATGGGTTGGGCGAAGCCCTCGAAACCGAGGGAGTCGACCTCACTCGAATCGAGGGCTTTGCAGACCGCGAAACTCTCGAATCGGCGGGAATCGGGTCAGCGGACGTGTTCGTGCTCACCGAGACGGTTCACGCGACGGGCATCCCCGTGGCGCGCGAGTTGAACGAGTCGGTGAAGATCGTCGTCTACGCGGGCGACTCGCTGCCGGAGTTCGCCCAGCCGCTCGCGGATCTCAAGGTCGATCCCGCGCTGTTGGAGCCGGCGGCGGTTGCAGAAGAGCTGGCCCGGTAGCCTTTTTTACGGTGGTCGCCGTTTTCCCACCATGACGATCGATCACTACCCCAATCTCGATCCCGACGAGGGTGAGGTCGTAAGCGAGGAACTGGTCGCAGAAGACGACGTGCTCGTCAAGGCCTTCGCGCTCGGGCCGGGTGCGGAGCTTTCCCCCCACGAACACGGCGATTCGACGAACGTATTTCACGTACTGGAGGGAACGGTGACCGTCCTGCAGGGGGACAACGAAGAAGAGATCACCGCGCCGGGCGTCGTGCTTCACGAACGCGGCGTGGTTCATGGCGCGCGAAACGACACCGACGAGGTCGTGATCTTTACCGCAAGCCTCTGTCCGCTGCCGTCGTAGAAGACCGAACGTCGGTCAGTGGTGGGCCATCTCGTACTCTTCGACCTCGACACCCTCCTCTTCGGCGATGGCCTCGATCTCTGCGAGCGCATCGTCGTCCATCACCGCGCCGTCGGTGTTCGGCACTGTCTCGTGGTCGGCGTGGTAGTGATAGGCAAGCTCCAGTCCTTCTGAACCGATTTCATCGGTTGGCTCGTAGCTCTGACGGATCTCCTCTTCAATGGTCCGGAACTCGAAGGACTCCGGCGAGACCTCGAAAGTGTACGCGCCGGTCAGCGAGTCGCTCGCGAAGACGAAATCGCGCGCCTCGTTGTACTCGATCGACCAGACGAAGGGAGGGTGTAGCCCATCGAGGAGTTCGACGACCGGCCCGCTTCCCAACTGCGCGATCAGCTCCTCGTCCTCTCTGGTTTGGTACTGCTGGGAGGGTGTCGGATCGGTGGGATCGCTGATATCCGCGATCCAGACGCCCTCGTGGTAGCCGCCGTCGACCAAGAGGGTCACGTCGTTTTCGCAGGGGACCACGTTGTGGAAGTGTGTCGTCCAGAAGAAGGGCTCGTCCTCGCCCTGCTCGTTCGCATTCGGCGAGTGGGTAAAGCCGATGTGGATCGGCTCTTCGGGCGAGCCCTCGTCCCAGCCGATATCGTAGATGTGCTTGCCGCCCGGAATCCCCGAGCCGACCTCGTCGCCGACGACCGCCAGATCGCGTTCGGGATCGAACGAGGCTTGATGACAGCTCTCGAAGCCCGGCGTGCCGATCTCCTCGTAGTCGGGTAGATCCGCATAATCGACCCGCGAGAGCTCTTCCGGCGAGCGTGGATCGCTGATGTCGAAGATGACGTAGCCGACGAAGTTCCCTCCGATATAGGCGGCGTGGATGAGTTCGCGTCCGAGATCGACCTCCAGATCGTGACAGTAGCCATCGGGTCCGAACTCCGAGAGATACTCGGGATTGCCCGGATCGCTCACGTCGTAGATGAGGATTCCCGGCTCCTCGCCGTCCTTGTCGATCGGGTACAAAAGCGGCTCCTCGGGGTGTTCTTCGAGTTTGTGAACCCCCGTCCTCGGTGTCTCGACGGTAGCGATGATCTCGGGGTCCTCGACGCTTCCCTCCGAATAACCGTAGTCGATCACCTGAAAGCCGTCCTCGCCGCCCTCGACGTTCGCCTCCTGTGTGCGATAGTACAGTCCGTCCCGAGGATCGAACTTCACGTCGTTCTGGCGATTGGTGTTCGCCGAGGGGATTCGGTGGGCTTGCTCGGGGTTTTCGAGATCCGAGAGATCGACGAGAAAACTGCCGCCTTCCCCATAATACCCGCCCATGACGGCGTACATGCCGTCATCGCGAACCGCACCGTAGGTGTAAACGCCCGGTGGGTTTTCGAGGAAGTCGTGACCGAGAAACGAAAGCGAGCCGACCGCACTTGCCCGCCCGTTTTCATGGTCGCCCTCGTCGTCGGCGGTGACCGCACCCATCCCACTCACACCGGCCACTGCGGCTGCTATCCCACTGTACTTCATGAAGTCCCTCCGCGAACTGTCGAGCATGGCAATTGTTACCTCAGACGCAACCGTATTACGATTAACTGTTGCTTTCCGAGCATTGGATCTATTATAGAAGTCGAGAAAAAGAGTATTGGTTCAAAAATCGATGAGTCTAAACGAATAGTGCGGGATCAGTGGTGATCCGGATCGCTGTCGCTACCGCCATCGGTCGCGGCTCCCTCGCGTCCGCCGTCTTCGAAGCTGTCGAGAAGGGTTTCGAGATCGGCCTGCGTCATCGCCTCGCCGGTGTTCGGCACGGAGGCGTGATGCAGGTAGTAGTGCGTCGCGAGTTCGATCCCCTCCGCGTCGATACCATCCGAGTCGAGCTCCTCCTCGATCGATCGGAACTCGAAGGAAGTGTCGGAAATTTCGAACGTATATGCCCCGGTGAGAGTATCGCTTGCGAAGACAAATTCGCGGGCTTCGTTGTAGATCGCCGACCAGCAGTACGGCGCATGTGAAGGGGGATGGCCCGCCGATTCGTCCTCCCGATCCCGTGTCGGATAGCTTTCTGCTGGCTGGGGATTTGTTGGATCGGTGATGTCACAGAGCCACGTCCCCTCGTGGTATCCCCCATCGACGAGCAGCGTCGCTCCGGATTCGGTGTGCGATTCGGGGATCACGTCGTGGAAATGCGTGGTCCAGAAAAACCCCTCGTCGTCGCCCTGTTCCTTTGCGTTCGGCGAGTGGGTAAAGCCGATATGGATCGGCTCTTCTAACGAACCCTCGTTCCACCCGATATCGTAGATGTGTTTGCCACCCGGAATCCCGCCGCCGACTTCGTCGCCAATGATGGCGATATCGCGCTCGGGATCGGCGTGGGCCTGATGACAGAGTTCGAAGCCCGG
>JADFQH010000218.1 GCA_022561895.1 Methanobacteriota archaeon
GATCTCATGGACGGGTAGGGCGTCTCACGCTAGGACAATTACTATGCGGAGGAAACGAGCCGTAAGGAGGGCTTACCGCCGTCAAAACCGGACGGTAGTTCGAGGAGCGCATCGAAAGCAGGTCATCGAGAACGGCGTCTCAAGCAGCTCATGACTCTCGGACCAGCGGATCGTACCACTCCTCGTTCGCGTGATACCAGTCGATGAACTCCGAGACACCCTCGCGGATCGTAGTCGTTGGCTCGTAACCAAGCAGCTCGTTAGCTTTCGAGATGTCTGCGTGGGTGTGTTCCGCGTCGGCGTCGTTTCGCTCGCCGTACTGGAGTTCGAGATCAGGGGCGAGCTGATCGCGGACCACTTCTGCAAGCGTTTTGATGTCGATGTTGTCGGTGCTCCCGATGTTCATGATCTCGCCGTCCGCGGCGTTGGTCTCGATGAGCTGTTCGTTCGCCCAGAGGATGTCGTCCACGTAGGTGAAGTCGCGCGTCTGTGAGCCATCGCCGTAGATCACCGGGGGTTCGTCGTGGAGACACCGCGAGACGAAGTTCGATATCGCCATGTTCGGGCGCATTCGAGGGCCATAAACGGTGAAATACCGCAGCGAGACGGTTGGAAGGCCGTAGACCTCGTTGTAGACACGGGCGTACTGCTCGGTTGCGAGCTTCGAGACGCCGTAGGGACTGACCGGCGTGGTGGGGTGATCTTCGTCATACGGCAGGTACGAAGGTTTGCCGTACACTGAAGAAGAGCTCGCGATGACGACCCGTTCGGTGTCGCTGTTTCGCGCGGCTTCGAGAACGTTGATCGTCCCGTCGATGTTGATCTCGTTGACTTTGCGCGGGTTTTCGACGCTCGCTCTGACCCCGGCTTGGGCGGCCTGATGATAGACGTACTCCGCCTCGCTTACGAGATCGTTGACGCGATCAGTGTCACGGAGATCTTCGGAGACGAGTTCGTAGCTTCCTTCGCCCTCTGCTGCGATCTCGCGACAGGTCTCGACGGTCCGTTCTTTGATCCCGAGGCTATAAAACGGCTCGAAGCTATCGAGGACGACTACGCCGTGGCCGCGCTCGACGAATCGCTGGGCGATATGCCCGCCGATGAAACCGGCACCGCCGGTGATGAGAACAGTCATCAACCGTATCCCCACAGTCAGTTATGAAAAACCTGTTGAAGATGTTGTATATATGACAACGAATACAATCTATGAGGCAGTACATATCAGTACGTTATACTCTCTCGCTCATAGGTGCGCTCGTTGAGTTTTAGCCCTGCTCGATTTGAATCCCGTCTTATTTCTAAATGCACGAACCGTCTAACTGTCTAACACAATAATTATTAAGGATACGATAATTTGTATAGGCGATGGTTTCCGGGTGGCGCTATAGGATCGTAAGTGTCTTCGGAGCGATGATAGCGACGGTGCTTGCGGTTCTGATCGCAAACCTCGCCATTACTCAAGCGATCGTAACGACGTACGTCCCGCTGTTCAACCGGCTGGACCCGCTCGTGTTGGATGGCGCTGGACTGCTGATTGCCGTCTCACTCAGCGTCGTTATCGTCTTCGTCTCGCTGATCCCGTTTTATAAACCCCGACCGCGACGCGCACTCGATACGATATTTCTGGCCCAAAAACGCACTTTGACCGCGATATTCGCGCTTGCAACCCTCGGGTATTTCAACTGGTCGTATCGCCTGCCACGGACGACGCTGTTGGTGACTGGTTTCTTACTGCTTTCGTTCATCCCGGCGTGGTTTCTCGCGATCAGGAACCGGCCCACGGGGAAGAACGGACGGGCGATCGTCGTCGGCGACGATCCCAAGGTGATCGATCGGGCGGTTGCGTCCGTCGAGATGGAGGTACTCGGATATCTCTCGCCCTCGCTTCTCGTCGAGGTCGGCGGCGTCCAGCGAAAAGCGCTCGCCGACGGCGGAGCACTCAGGAGACCGGTCGAAAACGCGGCGTATCTCGGCGGGATCTCCCGACTCGAAGGGATCCTCGTCGAACACGATATCGATACTGTCGTCTTGGCGTTCGAAAACACGGATCGCGGGGAGTTCTTTGGCGTCCTCGAGATCTGTCACGAGTACGGCGTCGAGGCAAAGGTGCTTCGTGAGCACGCAGACAGCGTCCTGCTCTCGGAGGAGACCGCGGGCGATCTGATGACCGTCGATCTCGAACCGTGGGACTGGCAGGATCGGCTGTTCAAACGCGGATTCGATCTCGTCTTTTCGGGGACCGGCTTGCTCGTATTCGCTCCCGTTTTCGGGCTGGTCGCACTCGCTATCAGACTCGATAGCCCCGGTCCCGTTTTTTATGCACAGAGCCGGACCGCCGGACTTGGCAGAACCTTCGAGGTGGAGAAGTTCCGTACGATGGTCCCCGAAAGCGAGTCGATTGACCCGGTCGATGACGAGGACAACGACCGAATTACGAAGGTGGGACGGATCCTCAGGAAGTCAAACCTCGATGAACTCCCACAGCTGTGGGTGATTTTCACGGGCGAGATGAGCGTCGTCGGTCCGCGAGCGGTCTGGACCGACGAGGAGGCGCTCCTCGAAGAGAAAGCCGTCGAGTGGCGAAAGCGCTGGTTCGTCAAACCCGGTCTCACCGGACTCGCACAGATCAACGACGTATCGAGTACGAACCCCGAAGAGAAGCTGCGCTACGATCTCGAATACATCCGCAGGCAGTCCTTTTGGTTCGACCTGAAGATCGTGATCCGGCAGGTGTGGATCGCCGTGAGCGATGTGTCCGCACTCGTTCGCGGACAGGACCTCGAAAGCGAGATCGAGCAGTCGGTCGAAGAATCCGTCAACCGATCGGACGACACTCAGTGAGGAGGCCGGGGTGCGTTTTCGTATTTCGTTACTTTTTTGGGTTTCTCCACGGCGTCGTACGCCTCGCGGAGGGTTTCCTCTGCGCGGAGCATGCCGTGTTGTCCGAAGAACTCCCGCCCCTCATCGGTGACGCCGTAGAACTTATACGGAAGATCGCGGGAGCGCTCGTCTTTCGGGAGTTCGTAGCTCTCGACAACGCCACACTCAACGAGCGTGCGGAGATGTTCGTAGATCGTTCCCTCGCTCTTACTTGGGTTCACGTACGCGAGTTCCTTGAGTGATGGTAGCCCTTCAGGGTGGCCGAGGATGTTCTGGAGGAGGACGAACCGCGTCTCTTGGGTGACGACGTTGAGCGTTTTTCGTGTGTCGCTGACTGGAGAGGTTGCCTCGCTCATGTTACTAAGAAGGGATCGAGTACACATCAATCTATCTCAACCAGATTGGTAACCAAATAGGTTGTCAATCTATAAGTATCAGTGTTTGATAAAGGATGATATGAGCGATGGAAAGCGTCCGTCCACAAGCGAGATCGCGGAGCGGATGACTGAGTATGCCCATATCGATGGACTATCCCCAACAGAGTACGAAAACGCGATGCACGCCGTTGCAGAACTCACGCCGATATTCACTCACGACCGGTCGTGCTTCGTTCTCGGAAGCTATGGGACGTACGAGATACGACGATTGCAACTCGTAAAGGACCGATTGAACAGGGAGACGAACACATATGCGTTTCTGATGGTGGATATGCAAGGAGAATGGTACAATACAATCGTCAAGTTTCGGTTGTTGGCAGATTACGTCACTCATATCGTCGGTGTTGCAGAACACGACGAAAGTGGATTCCTCGTCGAACAGGGGATGTTCGTTATCCAACCGGCGTATTTCGCAAAGACCTATGGGCTGAAACGCGAGTATAATCGGGAAGTTCTCGAAGGGAAGTTCGGCGGGACGGAACCGTTCAGTCAGCTTCAGCTCGACATCTTCGCTATGCTCAACCGGGAAGGTCGTTTCTCTGTTTGGGAAACCGAAGACGATCTCAGCCAGTGTGCTGAAAATCTCCTATGAAAATACCGTCTCAGCATCGATACAGCAAGAACGCTCGAACAGTATTAAGTGCTACATCGATAGAACAACGCCAGATTGATTTCAGCTAACGAGTGACTGTTCACATGCGAATCCTCCGAGTCGCCCAGAAGATCTATCCAGATGTCAAGGGGGGCGGGCCGTATCATGTCCATGCAATGAGCCGGGATCAGGCTGCGATGGGCCACGATGTGACGGTTGTGACTGTTGCTGGCGACTCGATGAAACCCCACACAGAGCAACGAGACGGGTACACTCTACTCAGATATCCCTCGACGCTCTCGCTCCTTGGAAACGATATTTCGACCGGTGTTGGACAGCACCTACTCGACGCAAAGGAGTTCGACGTTATCCACGCGCACTCGCATCTGTATTTCTCGACGAATCTCGCGGCGCTCAAGCGACGGTTTTCGAATATCCCGCTTGCGATCACGAACCACGGTCTCTACTCGCAGAACGCCCCCGAGTGGGTCTTCGAGTGGTATCTCAGGACGGTTGGTCGGTGGACGTTCAACCGAGCCGACGTGGTGTTCTGTTACACCGAGGAGGACAGAGAGCGGGTACAGCGCTTCGGTGTCGAAAGCAACATCGAAGTCGTTTCTAATGGGATCGACACCGAGCGGTTTCGGCCGGACGGTCCGGCGAGCGAGCGAATCGATTATGAGGGTCCCGTCGTGCTGTTCGTCGGGCGACTGGTCGAGGGAAAGCGACCGGGGGATGCGGTCGTGGCGATGGAGGAAGTTCGGCGAGAACACCCCGACGCACGGCTGTATCTGTGTGGCAAAGGACCGCTTCGCGGGGATCTCGAAGCGCAGATTTCGGCGAGGGGATTGGGTGAAAGTTCTGCCAAGTGGGTCGAGCCAGACTCGGTCCTTGTCGCAATGTACGGGTCCATTGGAAAACTCGGGATTAATACTCGAGCCATAACTACCAATCAGGCCATCGCATTCGCGAACCCGAAGCCGATTCCGTCACTGTTTCTCTTCTACTATTTGATGGCGAGTCGGTCAGTGTTGATTCGAAAAGGCAAGGGTGGAACACAGACCAACATCAGCCAGACCGTTATCAAAGCCTTTCCCTTCAAGCTCCTTGGGCATCCCATCCATGGGGTCATAGTCGTTGAATTCAAATAGGAATCGGGCTTTTTTGCCCTTTTCATTCAGCACCTGAGCGATGATACCGTGAATTACCACACCCCGAAGAGAACCGATGTGTACGCGTCCTGAAAGCGTTTTCTCATCGCGGACAATAAATTCTTCCCTGCCAGGATATTCATCAATGATTTTGTTCACAACCTCATCTACCCAGAACATATTACTTATTACTTATTATTTATTAACGCAACTATTTTACCTTGAATTTCTTACTTTGGTTATAGTTGTTGTTGTCGCGGCTCGCCCTGAACCGAGTGCTGGTACAGGGCTCGTATCGTTTTGGTTATTGTCTTATAGTAACCACAATAATGACTACACCTATACTAGCAGCGATAACGAAACCGACAACATTTAATTAAGTTATCGGTCATTGTTTACACTTATTCCTTATTACTTAGGATTATCAGGGATCAAAAAAGGCTGCAACATAGCTGCAACC
>JADFQH010000219.1 GCA_022561895.1 Methanobacteriota archaeon
GAGTACTGCAAGTGGCTGGCGACCAAGACCGGCCGGCCCTATCGGCTGCCCAGCGAGGCACAGTGGGAGTACGCCTGCCGGGCCGGGGGTAAGCCCATCAAGTACCAGTGGGGCAACGAGGAGCCCGTCTGCCGCAAGGGAGCCCGCAACGGGGCCAAGTTCACGCAACTCTACGACACAGGAAGCTGGGAGGGCGCCGGTTACCCATCACAGTCCGAAGCCGACCTCGCGCTCGCGTCCCAGCTCGTGTTCTGGACCGGCGGCAACACGGCCGTGGTGGATCGGCTCTTTCGCGGCTCCGGCCTCATGCGTCCCAAATGGGACGAGTCGCACGGCGAGCGAACCTACGGCCAGATGACGATCTCGAAGGCGCTCGCCGAGGAGTCCATCGAGAACCTCTCCGTAACCGGCTACGAACGCCTGCGATTCGAGGACGGTTCGCCCACGTTTGAAGCGGTTGAGGAATGAGACTATCTGTCATATAGCAGACTAATAACAATATCCCCAACATGACTCTGGCTCCACATGAACGGGAGCCAGCGATCCCTGAGTAAGCGCGCGTTTCTCGCATCGGTCGGCACGGCGTGTGTGGCCGGCTGTCTCGGGTCCTCGAACGGTTCGAGCGAGAACGGAAACAGCACCGACAACAGTACCGATACGAACTCGACGGATTCCGACTCTGAACCCGAGCCGGAGCCCAAAGAACCCACCCTCTTTCTCGTCGGTGATCCGAGGGACGAGCTGTGGGATCGCGGCGAGAGCTGGCAGGACTGTGAATCGCTCGACGAGTGGGAGGTGCTCTCGGGTTCGCTCGAACCCGCTACCGACAACACCTATCGTGGCTCGCAGTCGGCGCACCTCACCAGCGCGGGCGACGGCGAAGTTCGAGTGCGGATCCCGCTTGAAGGGTATGATCTCACGGAGACGACGTTCTCGCTCGCGATGTATATCGACTCACCCGGAAACCACTACTCGCCTTCCTTCGACGTCAACGCGCCAGAATCCGGACGAGAACTCCATTTCCGGACCCGACACAAGATCGACGAACCGGGCTGGATCCGCTACGATCTGGGTGTGAGCCTCACCTCCGCACTCGCGGGCGAGGAGTCGTACATGACGATCTCGTGGGGCGGCAGCGACGTCGACTGGTATATAGACGATATTCGGGCGGTTTCCGTCGAACGGGACCCGAAGCTGTTCGTCCAGTTCGACGATTCGCTCAGGACGACCTACGACACCGCGTTCCCGATCATGGAAGAGTACGGGATCACCGCGACGAACTTCGCGATCACCGGCCGGGAGGGTGCGGATCGGCATCTCACGCTCTCTCAGATGGAAGAGATGCAGGAGGCGGGCTGGGAGTTCGGCAGCCACACACACACCCACCGACGAACCGGGGAGCTATCGCTTGACGAACAGCGCGAGGAGCTAGAGAAATCCAAGGAGTGGCTCCTCGACCACGGCTTTACGCAGGCGGCATCGACCTTCGCCTATCCATTTGGATCTTTTACTACGGGGACGATGGATCTCGCCGCCGACTACTACGACTTCGCGACCCACGGCCAGCGCGGAGCAATGAACCGACTGGTTAGCTCGCCGCTGTCGGTGAATCGCCACCCCGCGGACAACGCGGAACAGTCGATGGCGCTGATCGACCTCCTGCTCGACGAGCGGATTCCAACGGACACGCTCGTACTCTACTACCACGACGTGATCGAGGATCACGACCTCTGGATCAACCCCGAGGATTTCGAGGAGACGATGGCCTATATCGACGAGCGCAATGTGGACTGTCGGCTCACGTCGGAGCTTCGCGCTCACCAGTTCGGCTGATCGATCGCAAAAACGAAGGATACTGGCCTTCGCTCAGTAGGTCGTATCGAGGCGGATCTCGTCGTCGGTGACCTCCGCGACGTTCTCGGTCTGGAGCGGGAACTGATCCTCGTCGGTATCACCGAACCCGAGTGCGGATTTGATGTCATCGGTGAGACTCGGATCGGGATCGACCAGCGCCGTCTCGCCCTCGACGGTGCTCACGATACCGACTTCGTTTCCGTTCGCGTCGATCACACGCTTTCCCTCGTCGGCATCAGTTAGGCCAATTGCCATGGTCGGTACTCGACGCCCAGACCCATATACGCTAGCTTCTCTCAGTTTCTATAGATTACAACAGCCGGTCGGGAACGGACAGCTGAATCACGCCGTTGTCCGACGAATCGATGAGATCGCTCGTCAGCGGAACGTGATCGGGCTCCGCTCCGCCAAACCCGACCATCGAGCGGATTTCGTCCGCGATCGTCGGGTTCGGATCGAGCATCGCGGCCCCGTCGTCGACGGTGCTGATGATACCGATCTCGAGTCCGGTGGCATCGAGAACCGGCGTTCCAATCTCCGAACTGGTAAGCTCAATCGCCATTCAACGATGAGTTCGGATGGGGCTATGTAGAATCTTTCGAAACGGCCGATATGACGGTGACAGGCGATCTTCTGGGTCCCGATCGTTCGCATCCTTGTCCTGATTCTTCGACTCTCGATTTCACCCTCGAGCGGCGAGAAACGTTGCCGATCGGACTACCTGACCCGCATCGAGCATTACAGTCGAACTGACCGACCACCGATCATCGAGCACCGAGTCCACTGATTAGCCCATGTATATTCGATGAGAGGATCGACGACGATAGCCGGTAGCTGTTAGCTGATTAACTATAAGGGTCTGACTGGTGTTGAGAACGAGTACCGGAAGCACTCCGGTTCAACCGATAGAGACCTGCGATGTGGCGTTGACCACCGGGTCTCGGAGGCAACAATGACAGACGACAGAGATGTATCTCAGCCCAGCGAACACGGATCGAGCACAGAAACCAGAAAAACGACCGTCGGAATGAAACGTACACTCGTTCCATCCTCCCGAAGACGTGTCCTCCAAGCGCTCGGTATCGGGGCCGCGGGGCTCGCGTTTGCGGGCAGCGCGAGTGCCAACGAACTCGATGACGACACGATCGAGTACTCCCCGGACGAGAACCAACGTCCCGAAGGCTTCCAAGGGGATGGCGAGGGGGTGTCCTACACCCGTATCTCCGATCAGGTCACCGATGGGACGTACGCCATCATCGATGAGGTGAACATCGTGCCAGAAGAGGGTGGGTTCGCGGAGATTCACGCCGCCCACCCCATCCCTGGGATCGATGCCACGGACCCCGGCTTCATCGCCGAAGACGGCAGCGCACAGAACGCTTTCGGGAATGCGCTTGGCTACTCCGAGTTTCTCCCACAGGGGCTCTATCAGAACGTCAAGATCCCGCTGTTCGAGGACGAGAACTTCGACGCCGTCGACGGCAGTGTCGATCGACTCAAAGAGCCGACTGTCGTCGTCTCGCTCCCCCACATCGACAGCAACGGAAACGAGGAGTACGACAACTACGAAGCTGGCGCTCCGGACCCGGCGTTCGGGTCCGACGCGGACGATGTCGAGGAGGGCGCTGGCGACGTAGAAGGCATCGTCGGCGCACCGAACGATGGCGCGTTCGCACCGCCGGATTTCAACCGCCCGACCGATGTCGCGGCGCTCATCCCACTCAAGGAGAACGCCGAAGACTTCCACATCTTCCGTCCAGAGGATGGGCAGCGTGACGCCGAGTCCGACGACGGTGATGGACACGGCGACGCCCACTAATCGGTCGCTCTGACGCCGTTTTTCGAGCAACGTTCGTTTTGATATGAGTGGGACCACGGCCCTCGTTCCGTGGTTTTGGGTCTACTGAGTGACGCCGGCCTTGCCCAGTTCGTAGCCAAGCGCGAGCGATCCAGCAAGCCCGATACCGACGGCTCCGTACTTGAGGGACTCCGCAAATCCGACGAACAGGCTCTGTCCGAAGATCGCACCGGAGGCCGTCGTTGCGGGTTCGAGGAGTTCGTACGATGGCGTTAGGACGGTGGTAAGCACAACCGACAGTCCGACGGCGATGGCTAGTACGACTAGTTCGAATCGAACCGATCGGGTGACCGTCGAGATAGCGTCGGTCGCGGCGATCCGTGGTTCGACGATCGTCAACAGTCCGGGCAGGACTGCCCTGTCGGTTGATTCACGCATCGAGTTGCTGATCTGCTCGTGGAGGACGAACCGGTTGAACCCGCCGATCGCGGCCGCGATCAAGACCAGTCCGACTTTCACCGAGAGCAAGATCCCATACGAGGTCGTAGCAAGCGCAGCGAGCGTCGGAACGTGCCACGCGGCGATGATGACGCCGGTGGCGAACGCGACAGTAACGCCCGCGACGGCGAGGATCGAGAACTGCCGAACGACCGAGAGAACGAACTCCGCCATCTCGGGATCGGAATCCGACTCGTGTGGGACGAGCGTGGGGAGCACGGCGAGTACAGCGAGGCCGCCGACCCACAGCGCACCGCCCGTCATGTGGCCGAACTTCACGAGGATAGCGATCGCAGGGATGTCGATCGCCGTCGAAAAGCGCGTCCAGCAGAACGCGAGAAGCATCGCGAGCGCGCCAACGGTGACCGTCCGAAGCCAGAGCCGGCGGGAGACGCGATCGGAGAGCAGATACCGCCCCGCGGTCAGCGCTCCCAAGAGAGCAGCGACGGCGATGAAGGCCGCCCACGCTCGTCCTGCCGTAGTTGCACTCGCCCATGCGGCGAACGAACCGATTTCGGACGACTGTGCGTTTCCAAACGCGAGCACCGTCCCGGCGAGGGCTGCCGCGGCGAGCGTCACGCCGACGACGGAGAGGGCCACACGACGCGCTCGCGTCGTGTCGAGACCGCGGCGCTCCAGTTCGGGGAAGAGAACGAACGAAAGGGTTGGCGGAGCGCCGACGAGAAGCATCAGCGCTCCCACTAACAATCCTCGAAACGCTGGACTCACTGGGTCCACGGTTACTCACCATACCGTATCCGCCCGCGGACCTGGCGTTTACGATTCCATCGGTCGAGATCGCTCACTGCCACCCGTCCGGCAGTCGTCCCTACTGAGTTCGTTGTCGTGGCAGTTCGTGACAGCACACTGAGAGCTGACCGCCTCCACGATCGATCGAACGGCTGCATCAGTACTGCGCTCATGGTCATCACAATCGCGGCTAAGGACGGCATTAACCGTTGTGATGGCTTTTTTCGGGCGATAATCCTGTCCAAATCCGACTAATACTGTGTTGCTTCGAGGTATAGTAAGTAATGAGATAATAACATCTGAAAAACACATATTCGAGGAGACTACTTCTATCGACGTAACACGGAGTAGGGTTCGAATCGTGTCGAACGTTCACCGAGAGGGACACGATGATGAGCAGACTCGTCAGCGAAGCTATCTGTTTCCGTACAGGGTGATGTTGGCCACGTCTCTGACACAACGGACCTGAGCCACTGTGCGTGAATACTAACCGAACTGCAGTAGTTCATATCACCCGACGCGATAAACGGTTTAATCCCGTTTACACTATTGGCCAGTAGATCCTCCAAGTTCGAGGCCCCC
>JADFQH010000220.1:0-4004 GCA_022561895.1 Methanobacteriota archaeon
CGTTGATGCCAACACGGTCTCGTTTTCAAAAGAAGACCAAGCGCGATGGATGAGCGATCTCTCTTCGACAGAAAGCACCTCGGATTTAGTGGAGGGTTGGCGCGAGAGTGTGGTGCAATATGAAACAAAGCAAGAAAATTTCACGACATCCAAGGAACCACAACCCCAAGAAGTGCTCATAAATGAAGCGATATCGACGGCGGCCCATCGTTTGGCTTCGACCAGCACGACCTTTCCGCTGCTCTCGCGGTTCTCGATGAACCGATGGGCTTCGGCCGCCTCCTCCAGGTCGAACGTCTCACCGACAACAACTCCTAGACCGCCCGAGGCAAACCCTTCAGTGAGATCCGAGACGGCAGCGAACACCCGTTCAGGAGCCTGTTGGCTCGCTTTACCGAGATGATAGCCGATGATCGAACTGTTTCCGAAAAACACTTCGGGGGTTTCGACCCGACCGGGTTCGCCGCTCGCCACCCCGTAGGTGACGATCCGGCCGAAGGGCGCGAGCGCGTCGAGGCTCTTTTCGAAGCTCTCGCCGCCCACTCCGTCGAGAACGAGATCGACCCCCTCGTCGGTGATCTCCCCGATTTCCTCGCTGAAATCGGTCTCGGTGTAGTTGATCGGGTGATCGCAGCCCAGTTCAGAGGAAAGGTCGAGTTTTTCTTGGGTGCTTGCGGTCCCGAAGACCTCCGCACCGGCCCGTGAGGCCAGCTGAACGGCGGCGGTCCCGACGCCGCCCGCGGCGGCGTGGATCAGCACCCGCTCGCCGTCCGCTCGCGGGCTTGGCCCGCTCGCGCTTTCCGAGGCGCTCGGCGCCTCGCGCTCCAGCCCGCCCCACTCGAACAGACAGTTATGAGCCGTGAGATACTGGACCGGGAAACCGGCGGCCTCCTCGAAGCCCATCCCCTCGGGGATCGGAAAGAGTGCCTGGGGATCGGCGATCGCGTACTCGGCGTAGCCGCCCTGTCCGATCAGCCCGACCACTCGATCGCCTTCGTCGAGATCGGCTTCGTCGCCGACCTCGCTGATGACGCCCGCGACCTCCATGCCGGGCGTAAACGGCGGCTGTGGACCGCCGGGGTACTCGCCGCGACGTTGCATAATGTCCGCGAAGTTGATCCCCGCTGCACGAACTTCGAGCAGCACCTGCCCCGAACGGGGCTCCGGGCGCTCGATCTCTCCGGTTTCGAGCGCGTCACTGTCACCGAACGCCTCGATTCGAGTTGCTTTCACACCCGCCAGTTGGCGTGCCTGCTCCATAAGAACGGGGTTAGAACTATGCGCCGGAGTACCGTCTCCCCGACATGGACGACCACCGTCTCGGCTTCAAGTCGTTCGACGACGAGACCGATTCCGAACAGCTCGATGTCGAAGGGGCGCTCCCCGACTGGCTCTCGGGAACCCTCTATCGAAACGGGCCCGGACGGTTCCACGTCGGCAACAGCGCGCTCACCCACTGGTTCGACGGCTTTTCCCTGCTTCGCCGGTTCGAGATCGATTCTGGGGAAATCGAGTATTCGAGTCGGTTTCTCGACACCGAGGCGTATCGGGGAGCACGGAAGGGAGAACTTCGATATCCCGAGTTCGGGACGAACCCGGAGTGGGGGCTGTTCGACCGCCTCAAAAACCTCATGGGCGGGTCGCTGACCGACAACGCCTCGATCACGGTTCGCCACCGAAACGGCGAGTATCGCGCACTCACGGAAACCAACCGCGAAATCGCGTTCGATCCCGCCGATCTCTCGACGCTGGGCGAGCGCGAAGCCAGCGTCGGCACGACGGGAACGCTCGCCCACGACCATTACGACTTCCTTCAGGAGGAGTGGGTCGGTCTGGGTACCCGCCTCGGTCGGCGTCCCGGCTACGTTCTGTATCGGGACCCCGACGACGGCCCTGCCGAGGAAATCACTGAGATCGAACGCGACGAACCCGCCTACATCCACAGCTTCGCGCTCACCGATCATTATGCCATCATCACCGAACACCCCTTCAGCGCCTCACCTCGCCGATTCCTCGCCGACCGGCCCTTCGCCGAGAGCTTCCGGTGGTATCCCGAGCGCGATACGACGTTCCTCGTCATCGACCGCCGGACCGGCGAAACGGTCACAGAACCCGGCGTTCCACCCTTCTTTACGTTTCACCACGTCGACGCCCACGAACGCGGCGATGACCTCTATGTGGATCTCGTCGCCTTCGAGGACTACTCGATCGTTCCAGCGCTCACCCTCGCCAACCTCCGTTCGCGCGCACCCGACATTCCTGACGGAGAGCTCCGCCGGTACCGGATCGACCTCGACACCGGGCGCGCGGAAGGACGGACGATCTTCGGCGGCGGGATCGAATTTCCGACGACCCACTACGCCGAGGCGAACCTCCATCCCTACCAGTTCTGCTACGGCGTTGGGAAAGAACCGAAAAGCTTCAACGATCGCCTGCACAAGATCGATGTCGAACGCGGGAGCGACGACGAGTGGCAAGAGGAGGAAATCCATCCCGGAGAGCCGCTGTTCGTCCCGCGACCCGGTGGGGAACAGGAGGACGACGGCGTGTTGCTGTCGGTCGCACTCGATACCGACGAGGAGCGATCCTGCGTGCTCGTCTTCGACGCCACCGAGTTCGAGGAGATCGCACGGGCTTATCTGCCCCACGTCGTGCCCTTTGACTTCCATGGCGCGTTCTATGCTGAGGATGAGGAGCCGACACCCTCGATGAGTTAGGGCCTTCGAGAGCTAGGACACGGGAAATCCGAACGACCAACAGACATAATATCGCGCCACTCGAAAGCCGATATATGAGCCTAGAACAGCACGACGAGGATAACGAACGAACTGCGGAGGTCCTCGCTGAACTCACGGGTGACCCCGTCGAGAAATTCACCTACGACGGCGAGATTCCGGACGCCTCCGAGCAGGAGTGGGAGTACGTCAACGAAGAGTAGTCGCTATACCCATCTTTTTCCAACGTCGTGCGATCGTTCGAACCGACCGAGTAGATAGTCCGCGTTCTGTTGTAAGTATTGCTGACAAAAATCCGGTGCGTCAGTCAGTTCGACACGTGGAAAATCGTAGGTCTGCTCGTACTTCTCGCCATCTCGATAGAGATCGATATGTAACCCCTCGTTCGTAACGTCGTGTGGACCATCGACATCGTGATCGAATCGCGCCACCTGTCGCCAGTCGTGTGGTGGTAGTCCGTCTAACGAGGCTTCAGTGTTGTATTCTAGCTGATAGACGAACCGAATGGGAACACCGTCTTCAACAGCCAACTCACGGCGGATCCGTGCATACGGCCACTCGACCCGCACGTACCCGATATCGCTCATCGAACGCTGATATTCGTGGTCGTCGCATAATCGCTTCTATCTACGGCGCGAGTGCCTCGATCGTCGCTTCGATCTCCGCCTCGTTGGCTTCTCTGGGAAAGCCCACTGCGATTGCGTCCAGCCCTTCGACCGCCTCGAACCGCTCGATGGATTCCCGCGCCTCATCCGGCGTGCCCGCGGCACACAGGCGGTCGAGCAGATCGTCGGAGATCTCGCCGAGCGCCGCCTCGCGGTCGCCGTTCGCCCACGCCGAGGCGATGGCGTTCGCTTCGGGCTCGTAGCCCTGTCGGGCGAGCGAATCCCGATAGTAGGCCCCCATCCCACCGATATAGAACGCGGTGTGCTGGCGGGCGAGTTCGCGGGCATGCTCGCGATCATCGAGTGCACAGCAGGTGAGCGACAGCGTGGTTCGGATCTCGCTCGGATCACGATCTCCGAGATCCGCCCCGCGCCGGAGATCGTCGAGTCGCTCGCGGATCCCATCGGGCGTGAAAACGACGGCGTGCCAGCCATCGCCGAACCGACCGGCGAGAAAGGCCACGTCGGGGGCGAAGGTCCAGACCTGCACGGGCGCGGAAGGCAGCGTGGCCAACACGCGCCGGATCTGGGCTACCACCATCCGCTCGTTCAAGGAACGAAGCCAGGGTCGCTTGGCCCCGGGGGCTACCAGGGGCGTCAACTG
>JADFQH010000220.1:4014-5450 GCA_022561895.1 Methanobacteriota archaeon
AACCGACCGGCGAGTTCGACGGATTTCGGGCCGAGTCCAGCAACATCGATCTTTGGTGGATTCGTCGGCGGATCGCTGCGAAGCCGAAACCCCGAGAGCTGGAAAATTTCACCATCGTACTCGACGCGCTCGCCCGAGAGGACCTGCCTGAGAATTTCGACGGTTTCGCGGGTTCGTCTGAGCGGTCGGTCGAACTTCGTTCCGTGCCAGCCCTCGATCACCGCCGGGCCGCTCGGACCGATCCCGAGTCTAAAGCGCCCCTCCGAAACCTCCTGTACGGTTGCGGCGGTCTGGCCGAGCAGCGTCGGCGAGCGCGAGTAGATGGGAAGGATGCTCGCACCCAATCCCACCGAACTCGTTCGTTCTGCGAGCACCGCAAGCGTCGTGACCGCGTCCCGCCCCCACGTCTCGGGCAGCCAGACGTGGTCGTAGCCTCCGTTTTCTGCCTGCTGGGTGTAGAAAACGAGCGATTCGACGCCGGACTGGGCGGCCACCGGAAGATGAATATCGCGGACGGTCATCGGGAACTCACGGTCGTTTCGTTCGCTTTGCTCACTCTACTTCCTGATCGGTCTCGGTCCCCTTGCCAAACCACCGTGTGTTGTGAGTGCATGAACCCGAGTGGCAGGGCAGTCACTAAAAAGAGTGGGTCAGCACTGGAGAGGGGAGCAGGAATCGGTTTTTTACCGCTGGCGCGTTAGTATCGACCATGTCCATCACACTGTACCAGCTCGACGGTTGTCCGTACTGCGAGAAGGTCGCGGATCGACTCGACGAACTCGGCATCGAGTACGAGACGATCTGGACGGAGGCGCTCCATTCGAAGCGAAACGAAGTCAAACGAGTCTCGGGCCAGCGCGGCGTTCCCGTGCTCGTTGACGACGAACACGGAGTAACGATGCCCGAATCGGATCGCATTCTGGAGTTCACAGAGCGCAGCTACGCTTGAATCGGGTCGTCCGAGCGGTTGGGTTCGCCCTCGGCACACAGGAGGTCAGTATGGGCCGATTATCCTGTCGAAATCGAAGTGGAAAACGGAGAATCGCTCCGATCGATCAGTAGTCGTCGTCCTCTTCGGGCTCCGACTGGTACTCGTAGTTGATCTCTTGGCCGGGTTCGAATTCGATGCCGAGCGCCTCCGCGATCCCGACCGGAAGCTCGGTGTTATCGAAGTAGCGGCCGAAGTACTCGGCGTTGGGACCCGAAGCGTAGGAAGGAACCTCCTCTGCGGTGTGCGAATCAGAGGACCAGCCCATCTGCGTGCGCTGGTTGAGAACGTCCGTGAGCTGTCCGCCGACGATGTCGATGAGTTCTCCCTGATCGAGTTCGAGATCGGTGTGTTCTTCGATGAGGGCGGCAGCGTCGTCCGCGCTCTCGTATCCCTCTTCGTCCATCGTTTGGTTCAACTGTTCGAGGCTCGCGCGGATGCTGTCGAT
>JADFQH010000221.1 GCA_022561895.1 Methanobacteriota archaeon
AGCCGATCGCGACACCGCGTTGGCCGTGGCGAAACGGCCGCCCGCAGGTGTCGGTGACGATCACGGGAACCGAAAGCGCTTCGCTCAGTCGGGCGGCGCTTTCCGTGGGGTGTTTCGGCAACAAGAGCAGTTCCTCCCCGCCAGTGTTCGAGCGGTCGATTCCGGCGTTCACACAAATGTGGCCAAAGCGGGTTTCGGTGAGCAGGAAGGGAGCCTCCATGAGGAGTTCCGTGCTCTCCTCTAAGACGGCCTGGGCGAACCGGGAGTCTTTCTCCTCGTCGGTGATCTCTTCGAGGTGAGCGGCGATCTCGCGTGCGCGCGGTCCGGCCGGGAACTCTGTGAGGTTCGCAAAGCGGCCTTCGGCCTTCGAGACGACGGTGCTCGCGAGACAGAGGATCGAATCGGGATCGAGATCGATCCGCTCTCGAACGAGCGTAGCGAGATCGTCGCCGGGCTGAATTTCGGGCAGGCCGGAGACGGGCTGGAGCTGCATATCCCGAATCCGAGCGGGCCGGTAAAAAGACCGCCGACACCGGCGAGGGTATACTGTTGGACGTAAGCCGTGGAAGGATTTCGTATGAGCGCCACGGCGAAATACTGCCGACCGTTACGTCCAACAGCATAGGGGGAGGGCCGAAGCGAGTTCGACAGTTAGGCGTCGAGCAGTTCGGAGACCGTCACGACGTCGAGGTCGTGGCCGTCGATCTCGTCGAGCAGCGCCTCGAACTCCTCTTCGGTCACGTCGTCAAGATCGCCATCGCCGACGCCGTGGACCATCGTCACGACGGTCTGGTTGTACTTCGCCGCGAGGTCGAACATCTCCGAGAGCGCCGACGCGTCGTGGCCGTTGACCCGCGAGATCATATGACCTTCCGCTGGCGGGGCCACGCCGGGCTGGCCGCCGAAGATGTACGAGGTCTCGAAGACTTCCCTTACGTCCTCGATGGATTCGGCGTCCATCCGGTTGTACGGCACGAAGTAGTGCTGTGCGCCCTCCTCGTCGATCCGGTTTGCGATGTAATCGCGCTCGCGCTCGAGATACTCGATCCGTTCCTCACTCGAATCGAACTCCGGCAGCGCACTGTGGGGATGCGAGGAGATGTCCCAGCCGGCGTCGCGCAGTTCGCGACACTGCTCGGTCGTCAGGCGGTTCTGACGGTTGAGCGAACTCGGGATGATCGCCGCAACGCCCGGCCAGCCGCGCTCTTCGAGCATCGGGTACGCGGTGGTGTACTGGCTCGCAACGCTGTCGTCGAACGTGAGGACGGCGTAGCCCTGATCGGCGCTTTCGGTCGCACGGAGATCGTCGATCATGAAGCTGGCCGAGCCCTCGGCACCCTGTCGGGACACGACGTAGATCCGAAGCTCCCGAATGTCGCTGAGATCGGGCTCGCCAACCTCGCCCGTCCAGCCGGCCTCCATGCGGAGCCAGCCGTCGAACTCTCCGGGGATCGAACGTGCGCTTTCGAGCGTGTCGGACCGGCCGGGTGCGCGTGCTTCGAGAACCACGCGGGCGGGCAGCGGCGATTCGACCTTGACTGCGAGCGAGAGATGCTGTCCCTCGATGTCCAGCCCATCGCGGAAGACGCGGTATGCACCCGCCGATTCGTCCTCGTCGTCGGACTCGACACGCAGCGCGTGATCGCCGACGAGCGCGTCGTCGCTCCGCTCGACGGTCGTATGCTCCTCGTTCAACGGGAACCACTCGCTCTCCTCGAAGTCGTCGATCAGGTCGCCCGACGCGATCGCGGGGGCGGTGACGTCTTGCTCCTCGTAGTCATCATCAGGGGCGGGGTCCTCACCGTTCTCGTCGCCGTTGCCGTTTTCGTCATCCTCGTCTCCGTTACCGAAGTCCAACGAACCCGTACAGCCCGCGAGGGCGGCGGTTCCCAGTCCAACGGTGGTGATAAACGTTCGGCGGTGTTGCTTGGTCATGTCTCGGTCGAACTATACGGCCGAGATATGTATAGTTAATTAGGTATTAAACGAGCGAATTAGGTAATGAATAGTTAGATTGAAGATGTTCCACATTCGAGATGACCGCCACTGATAGGGATTATCGTAACCAGCTGGATCGTTTCTTGTGTTCCCACGATCCGCGTCGGTCGGTTAGCGAACCGGAAAACTACGAGTCTTTACAATAATCCCTATGAGAAGCGGATGGCCGAACACGAGCGCCGGGCGCAGTGGAAAGAGCCAAACAGTTCGGTAGAGTAGCGCTACCGACGGCAGTGACGAAGAGTTACCCCCACCGAGCCCCGTGTGACGAGGGATTCATCCGAGCCGTCTCATCGTTCTATCGCGACGGCAGCCGGTCAGCAACGGCCCAACCGCGAAACTGGCTCCGCTTAGTAGAGCCAATTTCGATGATCTCGGAGCGGACACAGCCGGTGGGATGCCGTGATTCTCACGCTGTTGTACCGAGTCAGAAAATCACGTACTATTATTATAAATTAGTCCTAAACCGGTATGATGTCCGAACCAGAAGGTGCGGAGACCAAGCCAGAGACTGCGGAGACAGGTGATGGGGAGTCGCTGTACGAGCGCCTCGGCGGCGACTACGGCATTGCTGCGGCGGTGGACGATCTGGTCGACCGTCTGTACGAGAACGATACCGTCAATCAGAACCCCGCAGTACAGGAGTTCCACGACGAGGAAGGACAGCCCGGCTTCAAGTATCTCGTTACCGCGTGGTCCATCGAAGCGACCGGCGGGCCGGAGATCTATGCGGGTCGCGACATGGAAGAGGCGCATATGGACCTCGATGTCACCGAACGCGAGTTCGACGTCGTCTATACGGAGATCGAGACCAGCCTCTACCAGCTGGGCGTGCCCGAACGGGAGATGGACGAGTTCATGGAGATCATCGAGAGCTACCGAGATATGGTGGTCGCCGACCGCGACTACGAGGAGGATCCAGGCTTCGTCGAGAGCCCAGGCACCGCCGAGTGAAGGCCGCTCTTACAGTTGTCCGGTTTCAACTCATGGCGTTCGAGTAACCGAGTCGAGTGAACAGTACCGTTTTCCGTGTCGAAATCACCGCTTTCTAAGATAACGACAGCGTAGTCCGCGACCGTCGCGTTCTCGCAACGTTCAACCACCTCGTGAGCAATAGCATTCGTATGCAGATCGATCAGTTGGGAATCCACGACTCCGTGAGTGCCGTTTTCCCGCCCGAACAGCTACGTAAAGCGCTTTCGGACCAACCGCCGGCGGTCGTCGTGGTGGGCGATGACCGAGAGGAGATCGACGCCTGTGACGCGGTCGTTACGTTCGCGTACGAGGAGGCGTTTCTCGAACTCGATTGGATCCACTCGATTCAGGCTGGCTACGACCGATTTCCGCTCGAGGAGCTAGAGAAACGGGAGATCGTTCTGACGAACAGCACCGGGATCCACGGCACGAGCGTCGGCGAAACGGTCGTCGGATACATGCTCATGTTCGCGCGCCGACTCGGCCAGTACGCCCGCCAGCAGGAGCGAAAACAGTGGAAGCGCCCGGAGTGGAACGTTCCGTTCACCCTCGCGGACGAGTCGGTCTGTGTCGTCGGTCTCGGAACCCTCGGGCGGGGAGTCGCCGAGCGAGCCAACGCGATAGGAATGGAGGTGACGGGGGTTCGAAGAAGCGAGACCCCCGTCGAGGGAGTCGATCGGGTTTATGCGAACGAGGACCTACACGAGGCGATCTCGCAAGCGACGTTCGTCGTGCTCGCGGTCCCGCTGACCGAGAACACAGAAGAACTGCTCGGCGAGGCGGAGTTCGAGGCCATGGACGAGGAGAGCTACATCATCAACGTTTCTCGAGGAGCGGTCCTCGATCAGAACGCGCTCGTCTCCGCACTCGAAGCGGGAGAGATCCGGGGAGCGGCGCTCGACGTGTTCGAGAGCGAGCCCCTCCCCGAACAGTCACCGCTATGGGGAATGGACGACGTGATCGTCACGCCACACGCGGCGGCCTACACGCGCGAGTACTACGAGGAGATCGCGACGTTGGTGAGAAAGAACGTCGAACGAATCGAGAAGGGGGAGTCGTTCGAAAATCGGGTCGTCTGATGGCGCTGCTTCGCGCACGACTCTCGAACGCGCTGTTCGCCCACTGGCGGTGGTACGCACGGAGTGAGCGCGGGGCGCTCTTTACGGGGACGATCGAGCACGAGCCGTGGCGGGTCGCACCGGCGGCAGCGACGATCAGCGTAGATGGACTGTTCGGAGCAAGCGGGTTCGAGCCACCTGGAGGCGCTCCCGTGACGCATATCGATTCGCCGTCTCCGATCACTGTCGAATCGGTCGCTCCGGCACGACTCACTCGGCGGTGAGTCCCCACTCCTCGTCGGTGATTCGCTCGCTCGCAAGCGCCTCATCGTCCCCGACCACCCGGATCGAAAACGCCTCGCCATCGCGTTCGACCTGCAGGTTCATCGTCATCGTATCGACGTTGAACTCCTGTTCACGCGGTTCGGGCGAAGATCCCTCTCGGTCCGGGAGTAACCCGTACTCCTCGTAGTCGATCCACGTGGACCCCTCGATTAGCCCATCATAATCATAGACGTCGGCGGTGATTCCCTCGCCGTTCTCCGCTTCCTCGATCCGGAACGTGTAGGTCTCCATCGCCATACTCTGGATACGAACGCCGAGCGCCAAAAAGCCGGGGCCGGATGCTGCGGGACGCGGGCGAAACAGACGAGATTACTCGACGATGAACTGCAAGAGCGCGTCGCGGTTCTGTGCGCGCAAATGTGTTTCGAGCGCCTCTCTGAGAGGGGTGATCTGTCCGCGTTTTGCGGAGATCGGCGCGATCGTATCGCGCCACTGCTGGTGCGGTGGAGTGAGTCCGAGGCGTTCACAGAGTTCATCGAGGCGCTCATCCCGGTCGTCGACCTTATCCATCTTGTTGACCGCGACAACAGTAGAAATCCCGATCTCCTGGAGGAATCCGAACATTTCGACGTCGTGAGGGATCTCGCCGCGCTCGGTGTGGCGGTCGATGATGTCGATGACGGCCTTCCCGTCGACGACGAGCACGCCCACCAGAATTTTCTCGCTATTCTCCTCGATATACCGCACCACGTCGGTTTTGATCCCTTCTCGTGTACCCTCATCAACCCCTTCCATGAAGCCGAATCCGGGGAGATCAGTGAAGGTGAAATCGGCGCTCGCCCAGTCGTAGTGGTTTGGTGAGCGGGTCACGCCGGGCTTTTTGCCCGTTGTGAACGTATGGCCGGTAAACTCCCGCATCAGCGTGGACTTGCCGACGTTCGACCGCCCCACGAAGACGATCTCTGCTTCCCTATCGGGTCGCCCTTCGAACATGGTCCGCATAGCCCCCGAGTGGGTTTATACTATACTGTCGGCTGTAAGTCGTTCAAGATTTTCGCCGTACCGGGGGTGCGAGAATCTGTACACAGTTACAGCCGGCAGTATATGTG
>JADFQH010000222.1 GCA_022561895.1 Methanobacteriota archaeon
TCCCGAAAATCGCGTAGCGATTTTCGACTGCCAACGAGCGACGGGCTTTCTCTACTTGAAACGAAAGGTCTCCAGATTCTTCGGCGCGAAGGTCCGCATGTTGTAGTCGTGATAGAGCGCACTCGAGAGGTCCTGTGTCGAGCGCTCGTCGCCGTGGACACACAACACCTTCTCGGGGCGGGGATTCATCGTTTTGACGAAGTTCTCCAAGCCCGCTCTGTCCGCGTGACCCGAAAAGCCATCGACCGTCTCGACATCGAGTTCGAGCTTCAGTCGGTTCGAACGCCCGCCAGCGTTACCCATCGGGATCTCGTCCCAGCCGGACTGGATCCGTCTTCCAAGGGTTCCTTGGGCCTGATAGCCAACGAAGATCATCGTGGTGTTCGGGTCGGGACCGAGGTGTTCGAGCCACGACATGATCGGGCCGCCGGTGACCATTCCCGAAGTCGAGACGATGATACACGGTCCGCCGTCGGCGACCTGTTGGCGTTCGTCCTCGCCAGCGTCGATGTGGTTGAAGTAGTCAGCTAAGAAGGGGTTCTGGTCGTCGTGGAAGATCCGGTCTCGAACGTCGTCGTTCAGGTACTCGGGATAGGTAGTGTGAATCGCCGTTGCCTCCCAGATCATTCCATCCAAGTGGATCGGAACTTCGGGGATTTTGCCCTCGCGCATCGCCTCTTCGAGCACGAGCATGATCTCCTGAGAACGTCCGACTGCGAACGCGGGAATCAGAACCTTGCCGTCGTTTTCGATGGTTTCGGCGATGGTTTCGACGAGGTTCTCCTCCGAGTCCTTCTGATCGGTCTGGTAGTCGTTCCGGCCCCCGTAGGTGGATTCGAGGACGAGGGTTTCCACTCGAGGAAAATCGTTGACCGCGCCGTTCAGCAGGCGGGTCTCCTCGTAGTGAATGTCGCCCGAAAACGCGACGTTGTACAGGCCATTGCCGATGTGGAAATGTGAGACCGCGCTTCCCAGAATGTGGCCCGCGTTGTGCATCGTGAGCTTTACGTCGGGCGCGATGTCGGTCACGTCGCCGTACTCGATCGGGATAGTGTGTTTGATCGTCTCGCGAACCATCTCGGATTCGTACGGCGGGGTGCGCCCCTCCTTTCCGGCGACATCGAGATAGTCCAGTTGGAGCAGCCCCATCAGATCACGGGTGGGTTCGGTCGTATAAATCGGGCCGTCGTAGCCGTACTTGAATAGCAGTGGGAGCAGTGCGGAGTGATCGAGGTGGGCGTGAGTCAGCACGACAGCATCGATCGAGTTCGCCCCCGACCCCAGTGCTTCGGGAACCTGTAGGTAGGGCACGTCGTCGGAGCCGGGTTTGTCCCCACAGTCGATGAGGATGCGGGTGTCCGCGGTCGAAAGGATGAACGCGGCCCGGCCGACTTCCCGGCAGCATCCCAAAGTAGTGATCCGAACCCACTCCTCGTCGGAGAGCCGCTCGCGGTGGATCTGTCGGCCAACCCGTTCGAGAATGTCCCGGCGGTCGTCGCGCTCCTGTTTGAGGAAGTTTCTGACGTTAGAAACCGTGGGGGACTCGATCGGCGGGGTCCGGACGACTTCTGGCGTCCAGCCGACCTGTTGGGTGATCTCCCTGAGAGTAGAGCCGTGGCGACCGATCACCATCCCCGGTTTCTGTGCTTCGATCACGACCTCGCCGGTGTCTGCATGAAAGTCGAGATCGGTAACACCGGCGTCGTCGGGGATCACTGATTGGATCTGCTCGCGTGCCTTCTCGGGCGGAGCGAGTACGTCGGGATCGGGTCGGATGGTGATTCGCTTTCTCAGTTTGCTGGCGAGCCGTCGGACGAGATCGCCCTGTTTTGCGAACTTCTTCGGTTCGCGCGTGTAGACGACAAGCTCCGGTCCCTCGTAGGTGACATCGGAGACGGAGATATCGGCGGGGATTTCGTTTTTAATCGTTTCTAGCGCGTCGTCGAGTTTCTGATCTACCGTGCTCATAGCTTAGACGGAAGGGGCGGGTGCGTCGCCACGCCGGAAGAGCCTCGGTGAGCGACCGGGTCGCTCGCAACGATCGATCCGTTCTGAACGTGGCATTGGAGACATCGTGAACGCGATACAGCGATACCGCCGGTCGGCGGTGTACGGTCACGGAGACGTTTTCCGCAAATCCGCGTACACAGAGACGACCAGTGGTACACCAGTGGTGAAACCGGTCTGGGCCCCGGACGGTGCCGAGGAAAACCCGCTTGTTCGACGGTATGACGCCGGGATTATAAAATCCCTTCGGCCCAACCCACGGTATGCAGCTCTCAGCAACCGATGTCGACGCGCAGTTCGACTGGATACACGAACGGGAACCCGCGATCGTTTCGCTCGTAAACGCCGTCCGTGAGGATTTGGGCGAGGCGTTCGAAACCGAGGTCGCGCCGATCTCGCCCGAGGGCTATCACGAAACGATCGATGCGGTGGGTGCTGAGGGTGATCTCGCGGTGAACGTCGCCGCGCTCGTCGCGATCTTGCGGGATCTCGATGTTGAAGGGGACTATCCGGGATTCATCGTGGACGAACTCCTTGGACGGGAGCTTGCCGCGATGATCGCGGGCAACCAGCCGCTTCGAACCCTCGCGGAGGCGACATTCCACTACGCTGATATCCATCATCATTCCCCGGAGAGTGCCGGAGCGGACGATCTCGACGCTGCGCTCGCCGCTGGCGTCCAAACTCGGCTGCCGGGCTGGGAATGGACGGAGTCAGCGAGTCCGTTCAGTGTCGGTTAAACATCAAGTCAGCAATCATTGAACTCGCTACGAACGGTAACCCGTTAGTACACTGATCGGATAATACGATAGGTTCGAGAATAGGTCGGAACAATGATTGGTAAAAATCCGCAATCGGAAAGACGATCTTCGAGATCGGTTCATACTATCGATAAATGACAGTGCGATCATTATCAAGGTAGTTTAGTCAGTCGGTTTTCCAGTACGACATGAACGACCCAGACTCGAACCACCACATGTCATACACGAACGCTGTTATCGCCCCAAATTATAAACCAATAGATACTTTCAGGTGGTCGGCGCTCGCTTCGGTGTGGATCGAACACCACAGACCACGATCAACGTACCGCGACGAACCGTTCTCCGAAGCACGGCGGGCCTCCTCGCACTCGGCGGGATGGGCAGCGCCGCAGCCGACGGCGATAGCGATGATGGCGACAGCGATCCAACTGCGAGCGTCACCTTCTCGGATCAGACGGTCGCCAACAACGACAGCGGGCCGACCGTGACGGTCGATCGGCTCGAAATGAACGAAGGGGGCTATATGTCGATTCATCAGTCCAGTCGCTTTCAGTTCGCAGACGGGGAGGACCCCGATGAGTACGACGTTCCGGTCCCCGACGAGCTAGAAAACCCCATCTGTGAGTCGCTGATCGGCATCACGGAGTATCTCGAACCCGGCGTCCACGAGAGCTTCGACGTACCGCTCTTTCGGTCGGACTCGCCCGCCGTCGAACTCGGGGCGGCCGAGGTTGGACCGCTTGAGGAGAGTCAGGTGATGATCGCTATCCCACACCACAACACGACCGACGAGGGTACGTTCAACTGTCCCGATGACCCCTCGACACCGGATCCCTTCGAGGAACCCGAGAAGGTAGACGGTGCGTTCCAGAACGGCAACCGCGACGTAGAGAGCATCGGCGTCTCTCATGACCTCGCAACGGTGTTCGTCGAGACGGACGACGAAGACCAGAAAGACACCGCCGAGCGCCAAGAAGAACTGGTTCGATCCGGTGTTCTCATCCCACAGCCGGTCGGTCCCAACGGCGAAGACGAAGCGGACGTAGAAGAGGAGGACGAAGACCAAGAAGACGAAGAGAATGCGGAAAACGACGAAGAGGACGAGGAAGCGAAGAATGACGAAGACGATGGCGAAAACGCGGAGGGCGACGATGATGACGAGAACGGCGGAGACGAGACGGACGACAGAGACGAGGAAGCGAAGAATGACGAAGACGATGACAACGATGATGAGAAAACAGCAGACGGCGACGAGGAGAAAGACGACTCCCAGTAATCGATAACCGCGCTCATGAAACCGGCGGTCGGAATCGACAGACCGCCGGTATTTTGCCCCCCGATCGAAGGGATCTCTGCTGATGTCCGATACTGTCGGACAGAGGCTTTGATACGTTGTCGCCGGGGACGGCTGTCAGCGAATGTATCAACCGTTCTGTCCGACAGTATATACTGTCGGTCGTACGTCGCTGTGTAACGAGGGGTTGAAACCCCTTCCATGAGTATCACCGTCCGATGCGGACGCTCTATGCGCTTGCGGTTGGAGGCGTCGGCGGCGCGTTCGCCCTGACCGTTGCGATCCCCGTCGACGCCTCGGCCCCGCTGGTCGCACTCTATAACCTCTGGCTGCTCGCGACCGTCACCCTCGTCGTCGCCACAGTCATCACCCTCTGTTTCCGGTTTTTTTCGCTGATCACGAGCGGACATAGGAGATAGTTATACGGTAACAGCTATCATTATTCGTGGTGAGTGACAGCACATGTCCGAAACAGACGCAAAAACGGCGCGTGCGGAGTGGGGGACCCGTTTTGGGTTTCTGATGGCGATGATCGGGGCGATGGTCGGCGTCGGGAACATCTGGCGCTTTCCCTTCGTCGCCGGGCAGAACGGCGGCGGAGCCTTTATCATCGCGTTTCTCGTCCTCCTCTTCTTGCTCGCGGTTCCGGGGCTGATGGCTGAGGTCGCACTCGGGCGCTATACAGGCAAGGGAGTGATCGGCGCGTTCCGCGACATGACGGGCCCCGGTGGATTAGTCGGGCTTGGCGTCGTCGTCCTGCTCGTCAATATCGCGCTGATGTCGTACTACGGGCCGCTGATCGGCTGGACGCTCTACTATGCGATCCACTCGCTTCTGTTTACCTTTACTGGTGGGGCGTTCGAACCCGGAGCCTTCCTCGATGGCTTTCTCGCAAACCCCGTACTGACGATCACGATGCACACGATCGTGATGGCCGCCATCGCGGCGATTCTCATCCTCGGGATTCGCAGGGGTGTCGAGCGCGTCGTCGTCTTTGCGGTTCCGGCGCTCGTCATCTCGCTTTCGATCATCGCGATCCGCGGGCTGACACTCGATGGTGCGAGTGCGGGTCTTGCCTTCACGTTCGGGATCGACTGGGAGTTTCTCTTCATGAGTTCGACGTGGATCGAGGCGCTCGGACAGGCGCTCTTTTCGACGGGGCTGGGATGGGGCATTGCGCTCACCGTCGGAAGCTACCTCAGGGAGTACGACGACGTCCCCCTCGGAGGCGGTGTGTTCACCGCACTCGGTGACGCGAGCGTCGGCATTTTGGCTGCCTTCGCTATCTTCCCCATCGTCTTCGCGTTCGGACTCCAGCCCGACGCGGGCGCAGGG
>JADFQH010000223.1:0-1551 GCA_022561895.1 Methanobacteriota archaeon
GTTCGCGCCACGGTCTTCGAGAAAGGCTCCCTTGGAAGCGGGAGCACTGGCCGCTCGGCGGGCGGGATCCGCGGGCAGTTCTCGACACCGGTAAACGTCGTGCTATCGCGTGCGAGCTTCGAGGTGTGGGACGAATTCGAGGAGTTATTTGGGGTGGATATTTCCCACCGCCGCGTGGGCTATCTCTTTCTCGCGCGCGAAGAAAACACCGCCGAGCGCCTGCGCGAAAACGTCGCGATGCAGAACGATCACGGGATTCCAAGCGAGTTTCTCGATTCCGCGGAGGTACAGGAGTACTGTGGCGGCCTCCGCCCGGACTGTTTTGCCGGCGCGAGCTACTCGTCCACCGACGGCTTTGCGGATCCGAACCTCGCGGTGCAGGGCTATGCGCGGGCGGCCCGCGAGGCTGGCGTCGAGGCGAGGACAGGGACACAGGTAACGGGAATCCTGCGAGATGGCGGGCGGGTCGTCGGTGTCGAGATCAGCGAGGCACAAAGCGCCTCCGGCAATCGGACGAGCTCCGATGACGAGGGCGAGACGATCGACGCCGACTACGTGGTGAACGCCGCGGGACCATGGGCGCGGCGGGTGGGTGAGATGGCCGGCGTTTCACTGCCCGTCGCGCCGAAACGCCGCCGGATGGTGATCGTCGATCCCGAAGAGCCAGTCCCTGAAACCGATCCCTTGACGATCGACCTCGATACGGGATCGTACTTCCGGCCCGAACGCGAGGGGTCGGCGCTGGTCGGCGGGCAGTTCGGCGAAGACCCTGACGCCGATCCCGAGCGCTACCGACAGGGGATCGAGATGGAGTGGGCCGCCGACGCGGTCGAACGCGCCGGCGAGTGGACCACGTACTTCGGCCCTGAGACGGGGATCAAACGCGGATGGGCCGGGCTGTATGCGGTGACGCCGGACAACCACCCCATTATCGAGGAAACGATACCGGGGCTGATCAGCGCTGTTGGCTTCTCGGGTCACGGGTTTATGCACGCGCCCGCCACCGGCAAACTGGTCGCGGAACTGATCTGTGATGGTGAGGCGGCGCTCGTGGATGTCGGTTCGCTGGGAAGCGGTCGGTTCGAACATGGAAGCAGCGAGGAGCGAAACGTCGTTTAGCGGACGAACGCTTCGATCCGATTCATCGCCTCTTTCGATCTCGGCAGGCTGCTTACGTATAATACGCTGAGAAGGTGTTTACTTCTCGGATACGTTCGATAGATAGAGATCCACAGCGGCGAGGAACTCCACGTACCGATCCAAACTGCCCTGCATTGCCTCGTACACTATCTCGTCGTTAACAATGGAGCCGTAGGTGTGCGACAGTACGTCCCGAAATCCGACCGAATCACGTAGTCGTTCGGCCAGTGTTGGTTCGATAACTCCCTCGTTTTCGAGTCCGGTGATCCGCTGTTTTCGCCGCGAGGGTACACGTTTTCCTCCTTCCTTGAGGATCTCCCCTGCGATATCTAATACCGCCTCGGTCAGCTTCTCGAACTTTCGTTTTCGAACCAGCTGCCGATTATCTTTTCGGTAATTCCTTCTCCCATT
>JADFQH010000223.1:1561-1993 GCA_022561895.1 Methanobacteriota archaeon
GACAACGAAACAGTCTGCAGCTCACGCAGCCGTCTAACGTTTCGCTCGATATCCTCTACAGCATCGACGATCCGGTTTACTCGTTCGACGTTCATCCGATGTTCACTTCAGTCGAGCCACGGCAGCGGACACTCGCTCGCGTGCTTCTTCCACCGAAAGTAGCTCACCCGCTAGTTCGCGTTCCAGTTCGTTCCGACGTTTCTCGCTTCCGATGAGGATCTCGCCGGTATCGAACACCACCCTCGCAAATCGAGGGGTCATCGAGTGAACGTCCACGATATCGACATCGATCGCCACGGCCGCGTCGAGTTCCGAACGGAGACGAAGGTACGCGTCGCTGTATCCGGTCTTCCCCGGACGAAGGTGTTCGAACTCGACTGCGAGGTCAAGATCGCTTTCGTCGGTTGTCGTGTCCCGAGCAACTGAACCGAA
>JADFQH010000223.1:2003-5394 GCA_022561895.1 Methanobacteriota archaeon
GATAGGACAATGTCATACTCTCGATCCGGGCAAGGCAAACGCTCACCGACACCGACCACCCAGGTCGGCTCCGCGCCCGGATCGATATTGACCGAGTCGTAAGTGTCGCTTTCAAGAAGATATCTATAGCCGGCCCGTTCGCCACCGCCGATATCCAGCAGCTTTCCGGTGACCGAATGGCGTGAGAGAACCCTCTCGATCTTTCGCGAAACGTCCGCATCGAGCGCTGTGAGGTCTCGTCTGCCATCCATTATGCCTCTCCGTACGAACGCATCGGGCAAGTATGTTCGCACCGAACAGATCCTCGGTTAGCGGACGAACGCTTCGATCCGGTTCATCGCCTCTTTCAGCCGGGGAAGGCCGCTCGCATAGGAGACTCTAAGATGACCTTCGCCAGCCTCGCCGAAGACCGATCCCGGTACGACTGCAACGCCCTGTTCTTCGAGCAAACCCTCCGCAAACGCCTCGTCGTCGCCTGGAACCTCCGGAAAGACGTAGAACGCACCCTTCGCCTCGAAGCAGTCTAGCCCCATTTCCTCGAATCGAGAAAGGACGAACCGCCGCCGACGATTAAACGCCCCCACCATCTCCTCGACATCGTCCTCACAGCTCCGAAGCGCTTCTGTGGCGGCGTGCTGGGCGGTCGTCGGGGCAGAAAGCATCGAGTACTGGTGGATGCGGTTCATCGCCGCGATCCCCTCCAGTGGCCCAAGCGCGTAGCCGAGTCGCAGGCCGGTCATCGCGTAGGCTTTCGAAAAGCCGTTGAAAACGATGGTTCGATCGCACATCCCGTCGAGAGTGGCGATCGAGGTGTGCTCGCCCGAGTAGGTGAGATCGGCGTAGATCTCATCCGAGAGGACTTGGAGATCGTGTTCCCGGCAGAACTCGGCGACCGGTTCGAGGTCCTCCTCGCGCATGACCGCGCCCGTGGGGTTGTTCGGGTAGCAAAGAATGAGCAGATCGGCCTCGCTCGCGCCCGCACGAGCGAGTGCCTCGCGGGTCAGGCGAAACTCCTCTTCCTCGCGCGTGCGCACGGGGAGCGGTTCGCCGTCCGCGAGCAGCACACCGGGCCGGTAGGAAACGTACGAGGGGTCGACCATCGCGATCCGGTCGCCGGGGTTGACGAGCGCCCGGAGTGCGACGTCGATACCCTCGCTGACGCCCGTGGTGACGATGATTTCTTCGTCCGCGCTGTAGTCGAGATCGTAGCGCGCCTTACAGTGACGGGCGATCTCCTCTCGAAGCGCTCGCATTCCTCGGTTTGCGGTGTAGGAGGTTTTGCCCCGTTCTAACGAGCTAATGGCGGCGTCGCGGGCGGCCCACGGCGCGGAGAAGTCGGGCTCGCCTACGCCAAGCGAGATCACGTCGTCGCGCTCCTCTGCGAGTTCGAAGAACTTCCTGATTCCCGAGGGCGGGACTCGCTGAATACGTTCAGATATCCTCATGGCGAGACCGAGAGGCGGTCGTCGTCCCCGTCCTCACGCATCTCGATACCGCCCTCTTTGTACGTTTCCATGACGAAATGGGTCACCGTCTGGGTGACCTCGGGAACGGGCGCGACCTTCTCGCTAACGAACCGCGAAACCTTTCTCACTGAGCTGGCCTCGACGATCATTAGGAAGTCGTAGTTCCCGCTGACTAGATGCAACGAGGAGACTTCGGGGAACTTCGCGAGGCGACCCGAAACATCCGAATATCCGGTTTCCCGATCGAGGGTGACGTTGAGTTCGACGGCGGCGCGGGCGTGGTCCTCATCTAGCTCTTCCCAGTCGACGATCGCCTGATACCCCCGGATCGTTTTCTCGTCTTCGAGATCCGAAATCGCCGCCTCGACTTCGTCCTCGGCGAGACCGGTCTGGCGGGCGAGATCCTCGGTCGAACGCCGGGCGTTCGTATAGAGCACGTCGAGTAGCTCCCGTTTCGGGTCCATACAGAGTGAGCCGACTCCGGGAGAATAAGGCTTGCTTCCGACCGGATATTCGCGCCGTTGGAGATCGCAACGGCTACCGCGTTCCCGGATCGATTTCCACCATGAACTACCTGTTGTGGGCGCTGTTGGGCCTGGTTGCTTACACCTTCGTCGCCCCACTGATGAGCATCGCCACGACCGAGGTTCCGAGCAACGTCGCGGTCATCATCTCGAACTCGATGCTCGTCGTTGCCGCGCTTGCGGTCGTTGCCGTCTCGCGCGAGCCGGTCGTCGAGTATCTCACCCACCCCGACGCGCCCTACATGTACGCCGCGGGGATCTGCCTTGCAGTCGGAATCCTCGCGTACTACCGGGCGCTCTCGATGGGCCCTGTGAGCGTCGTCGTCCCCGTCTTCGGTATGTTCATCGTGACGAGTTCGATCATCGGGATCGCCGTACTCGACGAGCCACTAACGGCGAGAAAGGTCACCGGAATCGGTTTTGCGATCCTCGCTGTCTATCTTACAAGTGTGGAGTGAACGTTTTTGTCGGCCCCACTCCCTGAGACGGTATGGCACTCCAGCGATCCGACAGCCGACTCACCGGCGGCGACCGAGCCCCCGAGTTCGAACTTCTCGGTACTGATGGCGAAACCTACACTCTCGAAACGTTCACGGACCACGAGGCGCTGCTCGTCGTCTTCACCTGTAATCACTGCCCGTACGCGAAAGCGAAGTTCGACGTTCTGAACGAGTTCGCCGAGGACGACGAACTCGCTGTCGTCGGGATCAACGCAAACGATTCAGAGGAGTATCCCGAGGACTCCTTCGAAAACATGCAGGAACTCGTGTCCGATGGAACGATCGCCTACGACGCCTACCTGCGCGACGAGTCCCAGGAGGTCGCCCGCGCCTACGGCGCGGAGTGTACGCCCGATCCGTTCCTGTTCGAGAACGATGGAGGATTTCGACTCGTGTATCACGGTCGGCTGGATGACGCCCACAATCCCGACGAGGAGCCGACCCAACACGACATGCGCGAGGCGGTGGAGCAGGTACTGGCCGGTGAGGAAGTTACCGTCGAGGAGATTCCATCCCGAGGCTGTTCGATCAAGTGGCGGGAGTAGTATAACACTCGATTTCAGTGGGTTGTGGCTCATGCCCCATCCGACCGGAAATCCGAGACGAACGCCCTCGTACCCCGGAACAGTGCGACGGAGGCGGCGAGTGCAACGAGCAGGTCAACGGCCGTCCCGGCGACCCCCTTTTGCCGGAGCGTGTTGTAAAAGCGCGCAGCCTGATCGTAGTCGTCAAGGCGGATATCAAGGCAGTCGAAGCCTGCCAGGTGGTCGCAGAGTCTTTCGAAGTCCTCGACTCGGCGGATGCCAGAGAGGACTTCCTGCCGAATCGGCCCCATGATCGTGGCCAGACCTGCCTCGACGAGCCGTTTCCACTCGCCCACGAGTATTCGCTCGCGTGCGCT
>JADFQH010000224.1 GCA_022561895.1 Methanobacteriota archaeon
TCTAAAATAAAAATTTACAATGGTAAATGCCGATGCTACATGAAAATAGTACAATGAGGTGAAACCGATATTGGACTATATTGAATGTACAATCGGTATAAATCATTTTTTTATGAAAAAATTAATCCTCTTTCCCTTATTTATACTTCCCACATTTGTTTCTGATTTAGACAATAATGTTTTGCACGGATACAAGGTTACTATGAAATAGCGCCTTTAATTTTCCTTAAGTGATAAAATTTCCTCGGCACAGCGTAAACCGGTTCGCATTGCGCCTACGACGGTAGAGCTATATGTTGCCTCTCCGCCAAAAAATAATTTATCATTCACAGGTTGAGCCAGGATATCGTCTGCGGCTTCACCATCCTCGTCGTACCATCCTTTTGCTGAGGTGTAAGAATAGATACCCCGGATATAGGGATTCATTTTATAATCCATATAGAAGGCATCCACAAAATTATCAGAAGCCAACGTGCCACCGAATACTGCATCTAACTCTTTAACAACAACTGTGGCAACATCTTCATCCTGTGCCAATAATTGATCTGCCCGTTCACCCATAATATAGCATTGCAGCACATTTGGATCATTTACCTCTTCAGACCTGAATTTTGAAGGCACCCAGCAACGTGTGGAATATCCTGCCCCCATTATTTCAACTATTTCATCTCTGTCCCAAATAGGCTCTTTGAATTTGAGGTACAACCTAAAACCTGCGTCCATAGACATTTTATTGTATGCCTCTACTTTTCTGGCAGGAAGTTCAGGGACAAATTCGATCATCTCGCTTTTCAACACTTCTACAGATACCGTTGATACAACACTATTGGCAGTATATTGTACTCCATTTTCATCTGTCACAACAATCACGTCATTGGAATAATCCACCTTAACAACCGGTGAATTGTATTTAATCAATTCTTTCTCGTGTAAAACATGGAAATACAACGTATCCAAAAATTGCTTGTAAGGCAAATCCACATAAAAAACGTGGCTACCATAATCGCGATATCGATAACCTCTCCATTCTTCCTCCTCTTCATCTTCACCGGCTGAAAGTGTTCCATCATTTGCCGTGGTGGCGCGATAAATCGGACTGATCCGATGATCGTAAAAAATGCCATCCTTCGGCGCCACAGGGATTAGCTCCTCTTCCTCTTCCTGACCCAGCACCAGCCGCCCGGAACTGATTAGTGCCAGGAGCACAACGATTATTGAAAACGCACGCATGGTTCTCTCCTTCTAATGATAGCCCCGCCATTGCTTGAACTTAAGCGCGCGCTTCCAGCACCATGTTCGCGCACTCATTGAAGAGCCGACCCAAGAGCGCTTCGAGATCTCGGACCCCGCTCCTCTCGACCCCGCCGCCCTCGAAACCCATCTCGCCCGTCGGGAGACGATGCCGATCGCGATCCGATTCCCCGCACCCGACGTCGTCGCGGACCAGCTCTACCCGCAGCTCGAAAAATCCCGCGCCGGTATCGTCGCCGAACTGGGTCGACATGAATTTTCGGTCCTTCGCTCCGTCACGTTCGCCGACGACCATGCCGTCATACTGATCGAGCTGGCGACAGATAGACTGCCCGCCGTCGAACGCCACGATGGCCCGCCGGTCCACGTCAGAGAGCACGCAACCGCCTTCTACGAGAAATACGTTGAAACCGACACCTATGGGCCGTTCATCGAAAACGGGCGCTACGTCGTCGAACGAGATCGGGAGTACATCTCGGCGACTACGTGTCTGGAGGGCGAACTCTTCTCGGTCGCGCTCGGCCCGGCGGTCGAGCGAGCGCTCGAAAACGGCTACGATCTCTTGACCGGCGAGGAGCTGACGAAGCTCCTTCCCGAGTTCGGTCTCTCGCTCGCGCGCTACTACGATCCGAGCGCGTGACGATCTCGAAGAGCGGAAACGAGCGTTTCGACCGCTTCATCGGGTTCGCCATCGGGTTCGACCGGTGTGTGTCCATCGAACACCTCGTGAACCATCGATACACCCTCCGAGAGCGTATCGAGTCCGTACCCACCTTCGAGGACGAACGCGATCGGCGCGTCCAGGGCATCAGCCAGATCGCGAAGCGCGATCGTCAGATGGCCGAAGCCGTCGGTCGATACCCGCATTCGCGAGATGGGATCGTGGCGGTGGGCGTCGAAGCCTGCACTCACGAGCAGTAGTTCGGGATCGTATCGCTCGATCACGGGATCGAGGACCTCATCAAGCACGTAGCAGTAGCCCGCGTCGTCGGTTCCCGCGGGAAGGGGAACGTTGCAGGTCGCTCCCTCACCCTCACCGGTTCCGATCTCCTCCGGCGCGCCGGTTCCGGGGTACAGGTCCGCTTCGTGGATCGAGGCGTAGAAGATGTCGTCGCGTTCCTCGAAGATCTCCTGTGTGCCGTTGCCGTGATGGACGTCCCAGTCGATGATCGCCACTCGCTCAACCCTGTCGAGAGCGGCCTGGGCGGCGACGGCGGCGTTGTTGAAGAAACAAAAGCCCATCGCGTCGTCCGAAAGCGCGTGATGGCCCGGCGGTCGTCCGAGTGAAAACGGCGTATCGCGTCCGCTCGCGCCATCGAGGGCGGCTTCTGCGGCCCACTGCGCAAGACCAGCGCTTTGAACGGCGGCGTCCCACGTCTCCTCGACGGCGACAGTATCGGGGTCCCAGTTTCCCCCGCCCGAGGCACAGAACTCCCGTATCTCATCGACGTATTCGGGATCGTGAACGGCCTCGATGGTCGCCACGTTCGCCGGCTCCGCCTCGACGTACTCGACGCCGTGCTTTCGCTTCAGCCCGCGTTTGATCGCGCGCAGGCGATCCGGCGTCTCCGGGTGTCGTCCACCCGTATCGTGTTCGAGGCAGGTGTCGCTGTATCCGAATTTCATCTCCCCATCCTACACATTTATTCGACCAGTTCGATATACGTCCTGATGTCCTCTGCTTTCACGGTTCTGCGATCAGCGTGGCGCGCGAGCGTCGTCGCGGCCTCCGCGATGTCGTCGGCGTCGGCTTCGAGCAGCTGTGCAAGCGCGATCCGTGCGTCCATCGATACCCTGTACCGATCGTCGATATCGAGGCGGGCGATCCGGTCGACCGGCGCGATCGGGAGTTCGAGCGTGTCGGGATCGACGACCTCGCCAACACCGAAGTCGGCGGGCATCAGGGTCTTTCTCCCCTCCGCGTCGGCCCTGTTCGTCGCCCGTTCGGCGAGGACGGCTCCGCGGCGCTGAATCCACTCCGCGAGCTCCGCCGCCGCTTCGGCGCTGACTCGCAACCCCTCGGCGTTGCGCCGGATGATCGTATCAACCGGCGCGAACGGTAACTCCACGCTCATACACAAACCCATCCACAGGGACGCTTAAGCGTTTTTGTCATCTCATCCGAAGACCGATTCGATCGCGGCCGAAAGCCCACCGATCCCCTCCTCGATTTCTTCTCGACCCGCACACAGCGGCGGCGCACAGATGATCTGGGTCGTTGGCCGCCCCCCGCCGAGCAGGACGTTTCCGTCCGCAGCCTCGCTGATGACTTCCGTAACGGGGTTCTCTTTTTCCGGCTCGACCCACGGATCGACGAACGGCTCGTCACCCTCGCCGAAGGTGACCCCCCACAGAAATCCCCGACCCCGGACCCCAGAAACGGCGTCGTAGCGCTCCAACTCCCGGAGTTCGTGCTCGAAGTGGGATGAACGTTCCCGGACGTTCTCGATCAGCCCGTCGCGATAGACCGACAGCGCGCCCAGTCCCGCGGCACACGACACCGGATGACCTCCAAAGGTTTGGCCGAGGTCGTAGCCCCCCTCCCGAACGTTCGCGGCGATCTCCGGACCGACCAGCACGCCCGCAAGCGGCGCGTAGGCGCTCGTCACGCCCTTCGCGAACGTGAGCAGATCCGGCTCGACTTCCTCAGTTTCGATCCCGAACCACTCGCCACACCGCCCGAAGCCGGTGATCACCTCGTCCGCAATGAGGAGAATATCATAGGTATCACAGATCTCACGCACCCGCTCGAAATATCCCTCGGGAGCGGGGTACGCCCCGCTCGTGCCCGCAACCGGCTCCATCAGAATCGCAGCGATCGTTTCGTGACCCTCGTTTCGGATCACGTACTCGAGATGGTTCGCGGCCTTCTGTGCAAGCTCCGCACCCTCGGCGTCAAAAGCAGTAGAAAGCGGCGGCAGGAACCTGCCAGCGCTCGTCCCTCCGTAGGGTTCGAGCGCCGCCCTCGTCGAGGGGTCGCCCGTCAGCCCGCCCGCGCCGTAGGTCCCGCCGTGATACGACTGATACCGGGTAAGCACCTTCGGCGCGCCGGTGTACTCGCGGGCGATCTGGACGGCCGCCTCGTTCGCCTCACTTCCCGAAATCGAAAAGAACGTATCCGAGAGCCGACCGGGGGCGATCTCCGCGAGTTCGCTTGCGAGCTTATCGCGGGTGTCGTTGTGTTTTGCCGAGGAGACGTAGGCGACCTTCGAGAGCTGTTCCGCCATTGCGTCGTTGATCGTCTCGTTGCCGTGGCCGGCGTTGACACAGTAGAGCTGGGCGATGAAATCGAGGTGTTTTTCGCCACTACTATCGGTGACGTAACAACCCTCTCCCTCGACGATGGTCGGCGGGTCACTGTCCGGCTTCGACCAGTGAGCAAGTGTCGCGCTCGGTGGCTTCGTGTGCTGCTGTGACATGCCCAAACATCGGGCTGCCTCGTGAAAAAGCTATACTGTTCCGACCTCTACAAGATGGTCTCGGCGTCGATCCGCCCTTCGGAGATCGGACCCCTCACCGTGACCTCCTCGCCGAGCGAGAGACTCTCGTTGGTAACCACCGAAACGGTTTTTTTGCCGTTGTCGAGTTTCGCCGGGTTGCCCGGCTGGACCACCGTGCCGGTGAACTCGACGATCTCGTGCACGTAGCGACGGCCGGTTTCGGTCATACGCAACGTGATACCCAGATGGAAGGCTTTGGCGATCCACATCGCGATGGTCTCCTCGCCGACCTGGGTCGTGAAGGCGGTTTCTTGCAACATCATGCGGATACGGTCGGAGACTTCGGAGAGCGACTCGGCGTGGATGCTGGTCAGACCGTTGCCGTGTCCGGTCCACATCGCTTTGAGCAGGTCGAAGACTTCCGCGCCGCGCGCCTCGCCGACGGTCAGCGCGTCTGGACGCTGGCGCAAGGCCGCGCGCCCATACGTTGGGCCGTTCGAGATCATCCTACTTACCGTTGGCCCAGCTTGCGATGAAGGACTCCGTGTCGACGCCGTCCGGTAGCTCGTTGAAGTAGTAGTGCATCTTCTTCGACTGAAATCCCGGCGAGAACTGCTCATCGTCTGACTTGAGCATGGCGTCGAAAGGCCTGAAGCGCTCCCACAGGACATCGGCCTCCTCGGGGC
>JADFQH010000225.1 GCA_022561895.1 Methanobacteriota archaeon
ACAGCACCCCCAGGGTTGTGGCGGCTATCAAGTACGCCACGCCCAGGCTGTCTGACAGCAGCTGGGTCTTAGGACTACCGGTAGTCACGGCTCAGGCCAAGCAGGGAGCGAGCCTCACCCAGATCGCCTACAACCTGCTCCACCACGAGGTACACAACGAGCCTATGCCGGTCTATAATACCACTGTCAGTGACCCAGATAACGGGTATGTAGTCAGCGACGGTGACGGGTACGTCTACCATCGAGAGGATGAGTGGGGGAATCCGGTAAGCATTTTCCCCACCCGCCTTGAGGTCGCCGAGTTTGCTAATTCCCTAAAGACCCCGAACGTTGAGGTATACCGCCTCATCCCCGCCGACGACGAGTTCGAGGAGTTTACCGACGAGTACGGCGCGAGTACGAGAAACGTCTGCTCGGGGATGATCCCCATTGGTCCCCCGAAGCGAGTGACGAGCGACCGAGGATTTCTCTTAGGCGATGCCGCCGCCCAGACCAAACCCTTCACCGGCGGCGGCATTCTGTATGGGATGACCGCCGCCGACCACGCCGCCGAGCGAATCGATCCCGAGGACCCGACGAGCCTGAAGGCGTACGAAAAAGCGTGGCGCTCGGATCTGGGTCGTGAGATCCGGATGGGGGGCTGGCTCCGGCGGGCGTACTCGTTGCCCGAACCGATCCAGAAAGCGGGATTGGGCGCGCTCTCGGGCGAGATCGGCGTGCACATGGATCGCCCGAGTTCGCTCTTTTCGCGCGCGCAGTTCAAAGCGTTGTTCTCGCGGTCCTGATCGGTTATGCAGACATGGGGCGGTAAACTATACCGTCCTCAATAGCCGTTCGAATGATCTCTCCCGTTGTCTGCGAGCGGTCTTCGAACTCCTCGAGCGTCAGTGGATGAATGTCCGGCGTCGGGAGTTCCTCGCGAGGCCACTCGATAACGAATGCACGCGGGCGTTCGTAGAACTCGATTCCCTCCCAGTCGGGCGAGACGATCACGATGTCCACGTCGCTCGTCGCCGTCCCTTCTCCGGTTGCCCACGACCCGAACACGACGATCCGTTCGATCGCATATTCGTGCTGTCGAGCGATCTCCCGTATCGCGTCTATCGCTTCGGGAGGAATATCGAGACTCATATCTCAATACGTCGGCACTCGCGCCGACCGCCCGCTCCCTTCAACGAAGGGCAGTTCTGTCACCGTCGCGGCCACCTCTTCATCCTCTACCTCGACCGCTAACTCCTCAGTCTCCAGCCCGTACTCCACGAGCGCGAAGGCGATCGGCTCCTCCATCGACGGACTCTCGATCGCGCGCGTCACCTCGCCAATCGACCCTTCACCGTCTGTGACCGCCGCGCCCGCTTCGGGCAGCGCCGCACACCGAAGGCCGACGAGTCGTTTGCTCGGCTCTCCGCGGTTCTCGACACGGCTAATCACTTCCTGCCCGATAAAACAGCCCTTCTCGAAGTCGACCGCATTGCGGAGTCCGAGCACGTTCGGGATCGCTCCCTCTAGCTCGTACTCGAAAAGCGGCGTCCCGGTTTCTAGCGTGAGCGATTCCCACGTTTGGGTGCCGAACGGAACCGCGCCGACGCCGTAGTTCATGAGGGTGTCGAACACCGTTTCTGTCTCCTCGGCGCTACAGACGATCTCGTAGCCGTCTTCCCCGGTCGGATCGTCGCTCGCGATAACGGTCACGCCCACGTCGTTGATCGTCCCCCGATCGAACACTAACGAGCCGTCGGGAGCGCCGATCTTGTTGAGGACGCTCGCGACTTTCTCGGTGGCGTTCGGCCCGTGAACCCCGAAGACGGCCAGATCGTCGGTTGCGACCGTTATCTCGACATCCTGGATGAACACCTTCTCGCGCCACTCCGCTGCTAATTCCGCTTCGTAGCCGGGCGGCACAAAGAGCAGGAGTCGCTCGTTCGCATTGTAGATGTAGCAGTCGAGTTCGATCCGCCCCTGTGGGTCACAGAGCAGCGCGTAACAGCCCTCGCCGTCGTCTTTCGGAACCCGGTTCGAGACGACGTTGTCGACGTACTCGATGCGATCCTCGCCGGTGATCGTCAGCACTCCATAGGCCATCTCGATGATGCCGACGCCGTTTCGAACTGCCTTGTGAGTTCGCTCCGGTCGGCCGTACTGTCTCGGAACGCGTTTCCCGCCGCGCTCTTCGAACGTTGCGCCGTGGACGGATTCGAGCAGGCTCCGCGTCCGTTCCGTGTTGCTCATGGTGTCACTCGGGCATCCCGGCGCTAAAGCGTGGCGCTAAAACGGCAGTCGGTCCCGCACCCGGTCGATGATCGACGGCTCTTCGGTTTCACGATCGGGAATAACCGACTCGTCGGGGAGAATGACTGTTCGGTCCCCGTTTTTCTCGACGGTGATCAGGTTTGCGTCCTTTAAGTTCCCGAGTGCGGTTTCGAGTTCGTCGATGCCCACGTCGGCGCGGGTGCGCAGCTCGAGGACCGTCATACCGCCTTCGGGTCGCTCGATGAGCGCATCGAGAACGGCAACTTCGCTGTCCGTGCGGTTTCGGTACGCCCGCTTTGCCCCCATACATCCCCATCCGTCGGGAGGGGATTTATACTGTTGGCTGTAACTGCGCGACAGCTCTCGCCGCTCCGATTACGAGAGCTGTGAGCGACCTACAGCCGGCAGTATACACTTAGGGATTATCGTAGAGACTCATAAATTCCTGTTTACTAACTGACCGACATGGCCCTTGCAGTACAAGAAACGATCCGGCTGGCGACGATAATCCCTATAGTAGTCGTTGAAACTGGTTGCACACCGCCTGCACGCTGCGGCCAGTGCTTCCGGCGCTGGCCGCGAATCCGCAGCGCGAGTGTGGAGTGACGTTCAACGACTACTATAACTGTTGGCCGTTGCTGTCCTCGGTGTCGCTTTTACCCAGTACTCTTTTAGCCCTGTCCCGGTAGATACAGCCATGAGCCTCCGGTGTTCCCTCCTCGGCCATGAGTTCGGGGACAGTGAGATCGAACGGGACCGAGAAGAGCGCGGCAACGAGGTCGTCATCAGCGTCGTCGAACTCGAACGCTGTACGCGCTGTGAGAAGACGAGAACGATCAGCGAGAACACGGAAGTCACTCAGCTTTCTCAACCCGACGCCCCCACAGGGGTCGAATTCGAGTCGGCTACCTCCCGGCCCGAAGCAGTCGCTTCGGATCCCGCGTCGAAGTCGGATTCCGGGATCAGACCGCGGCCCGAGACCGATCCGGACGACGATCTCGATTCGGAGGCCGCCACTGAGCCGACGTTCGACACCGACCCCCACGTTGAGGACACGGAGATCATCGAGGAAGAGGGGACTGAGGACCGCGAACCGGGCGCGTGGCCCGAGGTGGCGGATCACGAACAGGAGGGCGACTCCTTGGGAGCGTGGCCGACGGTCGAGGGCGAAGACGAGGGATTCGATGCGACGACGCCGGACGGCAAGACGGAGATCGAGTTCGGCGGCGGACTCACGCCGCAGGCCGATCAGGGTGCGGAGATTCTTGAGAGGAATAGTTCGAGTGTCGAAGGCCCGAGCGAACCGACGTTCGAACGCACCGGATCGATCCCCGCGCCGGATCGCGCCGTCGAAACGGATCGTGAGACGGTGCTTTTCTGCCCGAGCTGTGAGACAGCGGGTCTCTCCGGCCGTGACTCGCTGCGCGCGGGCGATATCTGCCCGGAGTGTCACCGGGGCTATCTCGCAGAGCGCGAGCAGTGAGACGAAACCCGTAAATTTACCCCTACCGAACGGGGTCCAATGCGCGAGTATAAAATGCGACGCGGCGAGCACCTAGAGGAGCGGATCCCCGATATGGAGGGCACTATCGAGGAGTATTTCGGATCGATCACGGACACCGAGGAGTACAACGGCAGCGACCTCCACGTCGTTTCCGACCCCACGAACCCCGTTTTCGAGCGGATCGTCGCCGGGACGGTCACCTACAGCGGCAAGAAGGATACCCTCGCAGTTCATTTCGAGGAGCGCCCTGCCGAAGACGTCATCGCCGAGGGCACCGCTGATGCCGCCGCAGACGCCGTCAGCGCGAAAAACGATTTTCTCTTGGAAGCGACGGGAAGGGATGCGAAATCCCGCCGGCGCGGGCGATGGGCTCATCGAACTGCCGCCCGAGAAGTTCGTCATCGGCCGCGGCCAGGACTGCGACCTGGACCTCGGCGACTCCTCGGTCTCCCGCCTGCACGCCAGCATCGAGCAGCTTTCGGCGCCGGCAACGATCCTGACGTTTGATGCGAGCAATTGGGACATTCCCCAGACCGTGACCGTCGTCGCCGTGGACGACAATGCCGCGGAAGGGATCGCCGTTGGCGCCATCAGTCACAGCCTCATTAGCGCCGATTCAGCTTACAATGCATTGATTGTGAACACCGTTTCGGTGCTCATCGTCGATAACGACGTGGCCGGGGTTTCTATTGTGCAGTCGCTGGAGTCAACGGAGGTGATCGAAGGCGGTCTGACGGACAGCTACGAGGTCAGCCTGACCCGGCAGCCGACGGTGGATGTAGTGGTCACACTTGGCGCGGATGTTGATCTTTCGGCCCTCAGTAATGGAATCACCCAGTTGACCTTTACCACCGGAAATTGGGATGTGGCTCAGGTCGTCACCGTGACGGCGTTCGACGCCCAAGGCAACAAGGGTACGGCTGCAATCAGCGTCCGACTCGACGCGATACCGCCGACTGTTTCGGTGACGGTTCCGGCGACCAGTGGCTCATACGATACGGTCGACCCGACGGTGACGATATCCGGAAGCACGTCGGACGATCATCTCCTGGATCGCGTCGACTGGTCGGCCTCGTCCGGGGCGAGCGGCACCATCAGCGATCCGGAGACCTGGGAGATTGCCGACCTCGCCCTTGGACTAGGCGATACGGAGGTCACGATCACCGCATATGACGCTGCCGGCAATACCGCGGAGGCAACGCTCACCCTCACACGATTCGAGCTCGTAGGTGCACTGACTCTGTCACCGAACGCGATCATTACGGGAGGCGTGCAGTCGCTTCGCGTCACGATTCAGATAGCCGGCAACATCCAGCTCAGTGCCGAACCCGTTCGCCTCGTCAGGATCGACGAGCAGAACGTCGTGGTTGAGGACAACGTCGTGGCACTCCTGGACAATGGCCTCCTCGCCAATGGTGACGAGATTCAAGGTGATGGGGTGTACAGCGCTGTCGTCGCTTTCGCAGCAACCACGGCGGAGACTGTCCGGTTCCAGGTGGCCACAGCGATCCAGACAGCGGGTGGGGATCAGGAGGGTCGATCGACCATCACCACCCTTGCCGTGAATGATGCGCACCTGGCTCCAACCGGCCAAAAGT
>JADFQH010000226.1:0-4038 GCA_022561895.1 Methanobacteriota archaeon
ACAAGACGAACCCGACCTATTGAATTCCCGCGCCCACGGGACATCCAGCATATCGGAGAGCGTCAGCTCTTTCTCCTTATAGTGGACATGGATTTAGGTATCCGAGCAATCCAGAACCCCGGCCGAGGCCACCACTTGTCCATCGCGACGCGCGGCCTTCCGGATCATCCTCTTCCTAGACTTACAGTTCTGCTTCCCGTTGTCGGATTTTCCTCGCGATAACCTGAAATATCACGAAACGTACCCCGAGACGCAATGGGCAAACAAAGGGTAGGAAATTCCCGTGCCTGAAAACAACCCGGAAACTGGTACCAAACAAACGGACCTTTTTAGCGGATTAAGGGCTTGATTCGGTGTACGGACATTTAGATCGACTCCCTAGATGTACTATCAATCGCAATATTTAACTGCCCACAATCAGTTTTTGGTAAAGTATCCACAAATTGGCAAACTCTGAAGAATCGCGAGGCCGCTCCAATGATGGAAGGCACATCACTTCTAATTGTGGAAAAAGGGGCTGACGACGCTGTTTATCGCGGAACAGGGCTCCCGGTTCCCCGATGCGGAACTCGGCCTGGAAAACTTCCTCACCGACGGCAACATCTACCTGATCCAGACCCCTACTGAATCGGGCGTAAACAGGTATATCTGGGTCGCAAAGATGCGAAAACAGCCGATAGAAACCGACATCTTCCCGATCGACATCGAAACCGGCGGACTCACCGTCCACGACCGCGCGAGCGGGTTCTCGCTGATGGGCGAGGAAAACATCTTTTAGCCAAACAGTGCAGTTTTCCGACAGCTTTATGTTAGACAAGAGTATAGTCAAATCAACATGTATTGCTATGATCATATCTGTCGACAGCACCGGACAGACGGCGGCCAGCGATCGGAACGGGTAGGGAGGCGAGCGGCGTGAGCCAGCATGCGTGTGTCGTGACGGGTGATCAAGAACGCGCCGATCAGTACAAAAGAGCGCTCGGAAACATCGGATACCGACATATCACACGGTGGTGTCCGGATCGGATCGACGGTATCGATGTCGTGTTGTTCGATCCCGAAACCGTCGATCGATCGACGGTCGTTGCGAGCCGGTCGATGAACGACCGGGAGTACTGGATCGTCGCCATGGGTCCCGACGTGAGAACCACCGTCGAGCGGGTCAAGCAAGCGGTAGCGGGACGACGGTTCGAAGCGGCGATCGACGCCCGCTTCGATGCACTGACAGGGAACAAAAACGAGATTCCGTCTGTAGTCGTTCCGGAACGCTTCGATACGACGACGGTTCGAGAGCTGTACGCCGGTATTTAACTAACGGTCTCCGGCGAGACCCAGATCACGAAGGCGTCCTCGCGTTTGACGATCCCGCAGATCGCCTCGTCATCGAGCGGGGAGGGGTCGACTGCCTCCGGATCGATCGTGATGACCTGATACACCTCATCAACGACCCAGCCGATGGCTCCCTGTGTTTCGGTCGCATCGGGATCGAACACGATGATGCGTTTTTCCTCACCTTGTGAATCGATCTCGAAGACCGTCTTCGGGTCGATGATCGAGGTCGTCCGGCCGCGAAGGTCCATTACGCCTTTGACGTGGCTCGGTGCGTTCGGGATGCGCGTCAGTTCGTCGGTGTCGACGATCTCGGCGACGTAACTGATGTCGACGCAGTACGTCTCGGGTCCGAGCTCGAACTCGAGAACCTGCGTCTCGTCCGGCTCCTCAACGGTTGCGCTCATCGTGCTTCCCCACGACCGAGACTCTCGACGGCGAGCGCGACCTCCTGTATCTTTGCGGTCTGTTCTTCGTTCGCCGCGGCCACGTCCTCGATCTCCTCGGAGATCACGTCCGCGTTGTCCGCGACCTGATCGACCATGCTCGCGACTTCCTCTGTGCTCGCTGCCTGCTCGTCGGTCGCATCCGCGACCTCCTCGATCCCGCTCGACGTCTCGTCGACCGCGCCGACGATCCGATGAAGATTGCCCATCGCGCCCTCGACCTGTTCGATGCCCTCGCCGATCCGATTCTCGGTTCGGTCGATGCTCGAGATCGTCCGTTCGGTGCTCGACTGGATCCCATCGACCTGTGACTCGATGCTGCTTGCGTGCTGTTGGGACTGCTCTGCGAGCGATTTCACTTCGTTTGCGACGACGGCGAATCCGTCACCGGCATCTCCGGCTCTGGCCGCCTCGATCGAGGCGTTGAGCGCGAGCAGGTTGGTCTGATCCGCGATATCGTTGATAACGCCGACGACCGAGTCGATCTCTTCGACGCTCTCTTGGAGGGCTTCGATATCCGCTGCGACCTCCTGTGTCGAGGTTTCGATCTTCTCCATCATCTCGATCGCTTCATCCGCCGTCTCGGCTCCGTCGACCGCAAGCTCTTGAGCCTGTGCGCTCTGTTCTCTGACCTGCTCGGCGGAGGAGGCGATCTCCTCGACCGTGGCGCTCAGATTCGACACCTCGCTCGCGGCGGTGCGCGCACCGCTCGACTGTTCGCGGGCGGCGTCGCTGATCTCTTGGGAGCTACTCGCGATCTCTTCGGACACCTCCGAAAGCTCGGAAATCGACGAGTCGATTCCCGCGGCCAAGTCTCCGTCATGCTCCGCTCTCTCGTTGCCGACACGCTTCTCGCCGTGCTCGTCGGTCGCGTCTTCGACCGCCGGCGTTTCTACGGACATGATTGACAACATATCTAAATTATATTAAGTTTACTCCACAAACTATCAGTCGTGATACTCGGACAGTTATCAGGACTGAGTCTTTTCTAGAAGAATTTATATTATATATCTGTTAACTATACGGTAAGAGTATCTATGAGCAGCCAAACAGCGTCCCGGATCCGGGCGGTGGTCGTCGATGACTCGTCGTTCATGCGAACGGTGATCGGCGACGTTCTCCGCGGGGACGGGATCGATGTGATCGCGGAGGCGACTGACGGCGAGCAAGCCGTCGAAACGGTCGCCGAACACCGCCCCGATGTCGTTACGATGGACATCGAGATGCCCCGCGTCGATGGGGTGGAAGCCGTCGAGCGGATCATGAGGACTGCACCGACGCCGATCCTCGTATTGAGTGCGCACGCGGGAGCGGGCGCGGACGTGACGTTCGAGGCCCTGGAGCGAGGGGCGGTCGATTTCTTCACGAAACCGGGCGGCGAGGTGACGACGGGAATGCCCGCGGTCGAAACCCAGCTCTGTCGGGCGGTCCGCTCCGTCGCGGCCGCGGATCTCTCGGTCGGGTCGGACACGCCAACGAACGCACCTTCAGTGGACGCCGGCAGTTATGAAAAGAATTCGACGGTCGTTATCGGCGCTTCGACCGGCGGACCGGGCGTCGTCGAGCGCGTGCTTTCCGAACTGCCGATCGAAGCGGACGCTCGCGTTCTCGTTGTCCAGCATATGCCCGATGGCTTTACCGCTCGGTTCGCAGAACGGCTCGACAGCGCGAGCGACTACTCGGTTCGCGAGGCGACCGACGGCGTGCGGATCGGCGGCGGCGAGGCGCTGCTCGCGAAAGGCGGCTCGCACATGCGGGTGCGAAACCATGCCGGTGGGCGGCTGCGCGTTTCGCTCACCGACGAACCGCCGGAGCACAACGTCCGACCGGCCGTCGATGTGACGATGAACTCTGCGGCCGCGGTAGTCAGCGGGCCGCTCACTGGTGTTGTCCTCACCGGAATGGGGCGCGACGGCGCGGCGGGGATCGAGGCGATCAAGGAAGCGGGCGGACGGACGGTTGCACAGGACGAAGCGAGTTCGGCGGTGTACGGAATGCCCCGCCGGGCGGCGGAGACCGGCGCGGTCGATATCGTTTGTGGACTCGACGGTCTCGCTGCCGCCATCACCGAGACGATCAGCGAGGGGGCGGCATGAACGACGAGCACGTCGAGGCGTTTCTCGGGGAGGCAAACGAACGGATCACCGACCTGAACAACTCCCTACTAACGTTCGAGGCGAACCCCGGAGACAGGGAGGCGATGGATTCGATCTTTCGAACCGCTCACACCCTCAAGGGCAACTTCGGTGCAATGGGATTCGAG
>JADFQH010000226.1:4048-5219 GCA_022561895.1 Methanobacteriota archaeon
GAGCCGCCTCGCGCACGCGCTCGAAGACCTGCTTGACGAACTTCGAGGGGAGCGTCTCGAACCCACTCCCGACGTGATGGATCTGGCCTTCGAAGGTGTCGATGGGATCGAAGCCAGCATTCACGGGATCGAATCCGATGGAGAGTCGAGCCTCGATGTCGATCCGACGATCGATGCGCTTCGCGAACTGATCGAGGAAGGTGAAACACCTACAAACGACGTTCCCACTCCGCCACCGACCGACGACGGCGATGCGCTGTTCGACGCCTGCAGCGAGGACGAGTCGGTGTTCGACGTGGTGGTCGAACCGAGAGACGGGGAGATGGCGGGCGTCGAGGCGATGTTGGCCGCAGAAGCGATCGAAACGGCGTTCGATACCGTGCTGTTCGAGGAGAACAGTGAGGACGTCTCCGGGCCGTTTTCGGTCGCGGTCATCGGGGAATCGGAAGAAGCCGTCGAGCAGGCGTTCGACGGGATCGGAAAGATACAGACGGCGACCGTCAGCAAGCGAGCGCAGCCGACTGAAGAAAAAACGGGAACTCGAACGGACGAGCGCCCGGCCGAGGAGATTCGGGCGGTGAGGGTCGATGTCGATCGACTGGACGAGCTACACGGTCTCGTCGAACAGCTCGTCACGAGCCGGATCAAACTCAGGCGGGCAACCGAGCAAAACGGCGATTCGACGACCGATGCGATCGACGAACTCGATAAGATCACGACGAGCCTCCAGAACGTCGTTATGGACGTGCGGCTCATTCCGCTCGAAAAAGTGGTGAGCACGCTCCCGCGACTGGTTCGGGATCTCGCCCGAGATGAGGAAAAGCGGATCGACTTTTCGATGGACGGCGAGGAGGTGGAACTCGATCGAACGATCCTTTCCGAACTCAGCGATCCGCTGATGCATATCCTTCGGAACTCGATCGATCACGGGATCGAGTCCCCTGAAAAGCGAGCGAAGAACGGAAAACCGGAAACCGGGCGGATCGAACTCCGAGCCTCGCGCGACCGGGATCACGCCGTCATCGAAATCGAGGACGACGGCCGGGGGCTGGATCGCGAGGCGATCGAGGAGAACGCCGTCGAGACGGGGATTTACACGCAGTCCGAACTGTCGGAGTTCAGCGCCGAAGAGGTCTACGAACTGATCTTCCATCCGGGTTTTTCGACAGCT
>JADFQH010000227.1 GCA_022561895.1 Methanobacteriota archaeon
GCACCCGGGTGCCTTGCGCCGCCCGGTCGGGACTTCGATGCGCCGGCGGCCGGCGAGGTACGCCCCCGTCAGGGAACGCTTGTTGCGCTCGAGGCTCTTCGGCGTGCCGGCATGAACGATCCGCCCCCCGGCGACGCCTGCGCCGGGTCCAAAGTCGATCACCCAGTCCGCGCTGCGGATCGTCTCCTCGTCGTGTTCGACGACCACCACGGTGTTGCCGATGTCGCGCATCCGCTCGAGGGTCGAGAGGAGCCGTCGATTGTCTCGTTGGTGCAAGCCGATGGAGGGTTCGTCGAGGATGTAGATCACCCCGGTGAGCTCGGACCCGACCTGACTGGCCAGACGGATGCGCTGGGCTTCGCCGCCCGAAAGGCTGGGGCCGGCGCGGTCGAGGGAGAGGTATCCGAGCCCGACGGAGCCCAGGAAGTCGAGACGACCCCGGATCTCCTTGAGGACCTCGGCGGCGATCTGTCGGGCGGATCCCGTCAGCTTCAGTTGACCGAAGAAGCAGCGCGCCTCTTCCACGGTCAGGGCCGAGACCTCGACGATGCTGCGGTGACCGGTACCTTCGCCCAGCCGTACCGCCGCGCTCTCGGGCCGAAGTCTCTGACCGCGGCAGGTCGAGCAACGGGCATCGCCGAAGAACTGCCCCAGCCATCGCTTGGCGCGTTCCGAGCTCGTCTGCTTGAAGCGCCGCATGAGCCGCGGGATGACGCCTTCCCATTCGAGGTCGAAGGTTCCCCGTCCGGTTTTTCCCGCCCACTTGACCTTGAATCGACGTTCGCCCGAGCCGTAGAGCAGGATCTCTCGCTGACGTCGGGGCAGCTTTCGCCACGGCCGATCCATGTCGACTCCGAGCTGGGCGCAGATCTGACCGCGGAAGCCGTGGACCCAGCCCGTTTTCTCCGAGACGCCGGGTCCCCAGGACTGGATCGCGCCCTGGTCCAGGGAGAGGCGGTCGTTGGGTATCACCAGCTCGGGGTCGATCTCGACCCGGGTGCCCAACCCGTTGCAGTCCACGCACATGCCCTGGGGGCTGTTGAAGGAGAAGCTCTGGGGCGTGAGTTCCGGGAACGAAAGGTTGCAGTGGCTGCACGCCATCTTCTCGGAGAACACCCGGTCGGGGGCCTTCGGCGTCGAGACGATCAACTACGCCGAAGAGGAGTTCGGCAGCGAGATCAAGTCGCTGACTGACGGTCGGGGCGTCGATATGGTCGTCGATCATATTGGCGAAGCAACGTGGGAGGAGTCCTTGAAAAGTCTCGCGAAAGGTGGCCGGATCGTCACCTGTGGAGCCACCACGGGACCGAACCCCGGAGCCGGCTTGAACCGGATGTTCTGGAACCAGCTCTCAGTCATTGGCTCGACGATGGCGACGCCCGAACAGGCAGAAGAGGCCCTTTCGCTCGTTTGGGACGGCACGTTCGAACCCGCGATCCGCGAGGTGTTACCGATGAGCGAGGCGGCGCGTGCCCACGAGATCATCGAGGAGCGCGAGGGCTTTGGAAAGGTAGTTGTGGTTCCGGACAGCGAGTTATAGATAATGAGCGAGTACTGTCGGTCATGGGCGCTTCGACAGCACGTAGACGGTTCGACAGGCTACAGCGTGCGTCGTCCCTCCTTGATCATCACAGAGAGGTGTTCATGACCGACAGTAATGACCGGGGGTACGTCTACGAGCCGGGGGTCGAATCGACGACGAGCCCCGCGGATCGGGAGTTCGACTGGAAGGGCTGGACGCTCGTTGGCGTGATCGTCTTCGCCTTCCTCGTCGCGCCCGCGATCATCCTCTTTCACCCGCCGGATATGCTGCCGTTTTTCGTCGCCTATCTCGTTCTTCCGCTGCTTCCGGCGGTGCTGCTGGGTTTCGTTGCGGTCTGGGTAACGGCACGACCGTAAGACCGTGATCAGTCGGCGATCTCGATCAGGCCGATCCCCTCGACCTCGTTCGTGAGATCCTCAAGTTGGTCGACCGGGCCGCGGACGAACAGCGCATGGCCGATCAGCGCAACGGCGAAGGCGGACGCAAAGACCACCGAAACGACCATTTCGATCGCCGTGAGCGCACCGATTGCGGCCCCGACCGCGACGCTTGCGATGATGCCACCGAGAACGAGATCGTAGTACTGGACGCTGTAGTCCATGACTCGTCTCGGGCTATCGGAAGCCCGATAAATAAGGATTTGGCCTACAGCCCGGCCGCGATCCGGCGCAGTACGGCGCTTGCGCCCGCCGTGATCGGGTCGCCGTGGCCCGGCGCGCCGTAATCGAAAGTCGGCGTGCGCGATGAAAGTTCCGTGATACTCTCGTGGTTTTGCTTCGAATCCGCACAGAGCCACTTCGACATGGGCTGGAGGGTGCCGCCCGTTTCGCGCACGCAGTCTCCGAGGAAGGCGATATCGAACTCGGAGTGGAGATAGACCATATGACCGGCCGTGTGACCGGGGGTGTGGTAGGCCCGAAACGCGCCGATCTCCTCGCCATCGGTCACCGGAAGCGAGGTGAGATCCGGAAAGTCGAGCTTGCGGCTCAACAGGCGCTGGAGCAGCCCTTTTTTATTCGTGAGCGGCGGTTTTACCGCCCCGGTCACGTAGGTCGCGTCGGGTTCACCAGTGTATATCGGCGCAGCCAAGCCAAGGGAGGCGAGCGCGCCGATGTGGTCGTAGTCGAAATGAGTCAGGAGAACGCGATCAACGTCGGCGACCGCGTGGCCGAGCGCGCGGATCCCCTCGCGGATCTCCTTTGCGTCCTTCGGGACGCCGGCGTCGATAAGGGTGAGATCGTCGTCCTCAACGAGATAGACGTTGGCAGTGCCGTCCACGAGGCGATAAACGCGACCGTCGAGTACCATACACCCATCTCTCGCGCCGGAGACAAAAAGACCCCTCAGTCGAAATCCCGGCGCATGGCGATCTCGAACCACGGACAGAGTCGGAGCTGGCGATACCAGTGGGGGTTCTCGTACAGGCGCTCGTAGGGAACCCACATCAAGCCGGCGACCTCGGCCTCGTCGGGATCTAGGGTGGTATCATCGAGCGTGCATTTGAGGACGGCACAGACCTCGTGTTCGACGCCCTCGTTTGGGTAGTACCGTTTGTACTCGAACTTATCGCTGACCCGCAGATCGGTGTACTGGCTCGGCTGGATGCCGAGTTCTTCGGCCAGTCGAGCCTCGGTCGCCTCCTCTTGGCTCTGGCCCTCGACGGGATGCGAGGCGACGGTCCCGTCCCAATGGGTGTCCCAGAGGCGTTTGTCGGGGCTTCGCTGAGCGAGTAAGATATGGCCCTCGTGATCGAAAACGAGCGAGGTAAACGCCCGGTGGCGGACCCCATCCCCCGTATGCGCTTCGAGTCTGTTCACGACGCCCTGTTTCGTATCCGCTGCATCCACCGCAACAACGTTCTGACGGGCGTTTTTGTGCGTTTCTTCGCCCGCGGTGTCCTGAACACTCATACTCCGTTGTCAAGGGGTACGGTCAAACACCCTTCGGTTCGGGCGGGACGGGTTTGTATCCCTCGCCGACCCGAACGGCGAGCGTTCTTGGAAGAACTCGACACGAAAGCTGCGTGAACGAGGCGATTTCGCCATCGAAGCTAAAGGAGACCGGCTTCTCACGACGAACCTCGACGGACAGCGAGGAGGCGGTCAGTCGATGAATGCTGCTGACTTCGCCACCGAGCAGCCGGCGGGTTGCGGTCTCTCGAACCAGTTGACCCGTCGAAACGTCCTCGATAATCGTCACCTCGAACAGCCCGTCCTCGACGTTTGCCTGCTGGCTGCCCCCGGCAGGAAACCGGCGTGCATTACCGATAAGAGCGAACATCGCGTTACCTTCCCATATTTTCTCCCCTTTCTCTGCATGAACATGAAGCGGAATCGGTTCGAAGTCGGTCATTCGCTCGATCGTTTTCAAAACGTATGCCAGTTCGCCAAATCGCCCCTTTAGCCCGGCGGAGGTCGCCTCGCTTGCGTCTGCGGTCAGTCCACAGACACAGGAGTTGACGAACAGCGTCTCGTCGGCGATACCGAGATCGATCCGCCGGGTCTTACCCGCCGCAAGGAGCTCGAAGCCGTGCTTGACCCCTTCGATACCAATGTTCTCCGCGAAGTTGTTGCCCGTCCCCGCGGGGATCACGCCGAGCGTCGTCGACTCGAACGCCTCGGCCTCGTCGATCCCGCGGACGACCTCGTTTACCGTCCCATCGCCCCCACAGGCTCCGATCCGGGTCGCGCCCGCCTCGATCGCCTCGCGGGTCAGTGAGACGGGTTCGTCCGCCGATTCGGAGACCACGAGTTCGAACCCGTACTCGGTCGCCAGTTCGCGGATCGTCGATATATCGTCGTTGCCCCCACCGCTTTCGGGGTTCACGACCACCACACAGCCACTCTCGTCACCGGCCATGGCCGAGCGACGAGACCCAAACGCAAAGCGTTGGCGACACCTACTGAGGCTGTGCTCTCGATCGATCTCCACGCCCACACGCGCTTTTTCCACGGCCGCGACCGTCTCGCCCATCGATTCGATCCGTACGGCCACGCCGCGCTCGTCGCGGTCGCAACGCGCCGCGGGCTGGACGGCGTGGCCCTGACGAACCACGACTACTACCGACCGCTCGGGGACCCTCACGAGGATTTTCTCTCGATCCCCGGCATCGAGATCTCGACGACGAAGGGTCACGTTCTCGTCCTCGGTCCGGACCCGCCGACCCGGACGAAGGAGGGAACACTCACGCCGAAGGAGGCAGTCGATATCGCTCACGACCGGGGCTGTGTAGCGATCATCGCTCACCCGTTTCGAAACAGCACGATCCGCGAGACGGAGGTGAAGTTCGACGCGATCGAGTGCAACGGCAAACACCCCCGGACGTGGCCGCTGGTCCGCGAAATCGCAGAAGAACGCGGGATCCCGCTCGTGGGGGGTAGTGACGCACACTACCCGATCGAGGTCGGGCGCGCCTACACGAAGATCAACGCCGACCCCTCCCCCGAGGCGATCGTCGAGGCCATACGGGACGGACGGGTCGAACCCGAGATCGCGGGCGGAACCATCTCTCGCTTCGTCCGACGGGGCTATCGCCGGGTTCACAAACGGAAGGACCACCTCGACCCGACGCCGGGGATCGCCACGCCGCCGGACGATTAGCGCTGCTCGTCGAGAATCAGTCGCGTGGTGGTGCTGACGATCTCGTTCATGTCGCGCGCCCGCGTAATGAGGTC
>JADFQH010000228.1:0-4891 GCA_022561895.1 Methanobacteriota archaeon
CGGGGGAGATGACGTCGCGCTCGCGATATTCGCGCTGACGGTCTTCGTTACGGATTTCTTCGAGTTCGAATCGCGACTCGTCGAAGCGCGAACCGATCGCCCGCTCGAAGCACCGAAAGCGGCGATTGGCGCAACGCTGCTCCTCGTCACGTACGCGGGCTTCATCGCCCTCGTCTCGCTGTTCGGGTCGTTCTGGACGCCCGTCATCTGAGGGGTCTCGGTTCTTGGCGGTCAGTTCTGAAGCTCCCGACCCGCTTGTCGAGAGGTGGGTTGTCGGCCGCTGTTCTAACGCCTGCTCGGATCACGCTATTTTCCCTTCTGCTAACTCGCTATCGTTTCAAACCGATCTGGTCGATCATGAATTCGAACTCACAGTCGTCCACGTAGAACGACCGGCCGAAGATCACGTCATAACCAGATCAGGTGCGGAGTGATGTCGGTAGCGTATAGATAGCTACTGTGCGTCAAATCACCGATTAGCCACTCGCTAGTTAGGTGGCTGCTATAGGGATTACCGTAGAGACTCATAAATTCCTGTTCACTAACTGACCGACATGGCCCTTGCAGTACAAGAAACGATCCGGCTGGCGACGATAATCCCTATAGGTAAACATCAGACCAGCCGCTCGACGGAAAGCAATGGTATAGCGTTATGCGAGCGAGAAGACGAATTATTCGGCGTTTTTCTGCCGATCCTCGTAGGCACGTCGGCCTTCGCGGGCGGCAGGAATGAGAACCCAGAACGTAAGCGCGCCGAGGATGGCGAACCAGAAGGCGATATCCTTGACCGCGATCAGGACATCGGCGTACAGTCCGACATCGTCGGGGTTGGGTGCGATCAGCTGCGTGTCCTCGAACCCAGGAGTGTTGAACCACGATGCGATCGTAAACCAGAGCAGGCCGGAACCCATCAGGATTCCAAAGCCCTTCATGAACTCATCAGCCATTGTTTGATTCTTCGTTTTCGTTGTTGTTAGCGTTTCCCATTTCCGCAGCCTGAAACCGAGTCGAAAAGGCGTACACCGCAGCGGAAAGAACGATCAGTCCGACCCCAAGCAGCGCAACGATCGGGTTTACGTCCGCGAGATCCGCCGTTGCACGGTTCGTCGCCACGTCAATCAGAATGAATCCCCCAACGACGCCGAAGACGGCAAACAGCGTCGAGAAGACGGTGACGGTCTTGTAGACGCGCATCGGAACGACAACGCCGCGTTCTTCGTCCGTGCGCTCGGGGGGTGATTCTGACATCGATACGTGGGGTTATCTCGGTGGTCGCAGCCGGTAGTACCGCCGGTTGAGCGAGTACATATACCCCTCACGCATCGTCTTCAACATCGCATACGCGATGAAGAAGGTGATCACCGGCAGGAAGAACGCCAGATTGAACAGCAGCTCCGTCGGGATGAACCCGATCAGGTCCTGGAGCGGCAGCGCGGCGAGCGTGATCGCAAAGACGATCCCGCCGACGCCGAGCGCCGCCCAGAACGGCTCCTCGACGGGTCGCCGGGCACTACCCTTGTTCAGGAACGGAACGATCGCGATGAAACTGACGACGACGATGTTCGCCATCACGCCGTAGACACGATCGCTCATCAGCTTCTCGCCGCCCAGAATCGCGAGATCGGGGTTGATCGGGTCGAGATGCAGTAGGCCAAAGGACCAGTAGAGATACCAGTCGGGAAGAATCACTTCAGGAGTCGAACTCGGGTCCGCGGGCGAGGGCATGTGCGGCGGCAGCGCCGCCGAAACGAACAGCATCATCCCGACGAAGAAAAACGTCAGCGAGAGGTTTCTAATCGTCTCGTGGGGCCATGTCGGAAACGCAAGCACGTCCCGTTCGACGTACGTCGACTCCTGACGGAGATCCTGATCCTCGCGTCGTGAGCGCTCGAAGTACTCGTAGGTCAGTCGCGAAAGTCCCTGCGTGCGCTCCTTTCGTTCGCGCCATGTCGGTGTCTCGTCGTCCGGCGGGACGGCCGGAACGCCGCCACCACTGCCATCTGTTTGTGGCTCCTCCTCACCACCGTCGGATCGGAGATCCGACGAGGATCGTGTCGCGTCGCTCCGCTTACCACCATCAGTTTGAGCTTCTTCTCCGCCATCCGTTCGGGGTTGATTTTCTTCGCTCATCGTTGATCAGTGTGGCTCCGCGATTCCCTGCATCCAGACGATGCCGATGTGCAGCGCGATCAGCGCCGTCACCACGAACGGCAGGATGAACACGTGGAGGATGTACATCCGCTGGAGTGTTGATGCATCGAGGCTAAACCCGCCAAAGACGAGTTGGGCGACCCACTCTCCGACGAAGGGGATCGAGAGCGCCATCTCGACGCCGATCTGGCCGGCCCAGTAGGATAGCTGGCTCCACGGCAACAGATACCCTGTATAGCCAAAGACCATCGTCAGCGAGATCAGGACGATCCCGAGTAGCCAGTTCACCTCGCGGGGCTCCTTGTACGCGCCCGTGAAGTAGACCCGCAGCATGTGGAGGAACACCGCTGCCGTCATGATCTGGGCGGACCATCTGTGCAGGCTTCTGAGGAAATACCCGAAGTTCAGGTCCTGCATAATGAAGACCACGTCGTCGTACGCGATGGTCTCTTCCATCCCATCGGCAGTCGAGGGTGCGTAGTAAAAACCCAGTATGGCCCCCGTCAGCGCGGCGACGATATATGCGATCGTCGAGAACGCCCCGAGCGAGTAGAGCGGATACCAGTACCAGAACTTGTTGTCGAGATTGTACTGTTCGGTGTGGCTCTTTGGCATCTGGAGGTTGACCCGATAGTACATCGTCTCGAGCAGTTCGAGATAGTCGACGATGCGAAAGCGCTTATCGAGCCAGATCAGGGCCATCAGGTAGCCCTGCTCGATCGGTGAGAGATCTCGCTCTTGCATCCAGCCGCGGTGATCGTGCTCGTCCTTTCGTTCGAGACTCATTGAGTGTCCTCGCCCCCGTCTCCTTCACCCTCCTCGTCTTCTCCTCCTGCGTCCTCTTCGCCAGCTTCCTCATCCTCCTCAGCGTCTTCTTCCCCACCGTCGGCGTCCTCTCCTCCTTCTTCAGCCTCTTCGCCACCTTCTTCTCCGCCCTCCTCACCGCCCTCTTCTTCCCCGCCACTGTCGTCTTCTTCATCGTCATCGCCTCCGCCCTCCGCTTCTTCGACATCGTCGGGCTGGGGGAACGAGATGAACGACTGTTCGGAGATCGTAAACGGATCGTACAGCGACTGGTGGCACTGACAGAACACCTCGTCGCCCGCGCCGATGTTCTGGGCGGTTTCCGAGACCTTGAACCCCGGAATACAACAGAAGTGTGTACAGACGTTGAGGTACGCAAAGACGCCCTCTTGGGTCGCTTCCGCGAGGAACTCGTCGTCCTCTGCGGCCTCTTCGACCAGTGCACTTCGCATGACGACAACTTCGAGGACATCGCCGCCGTCGAGTCCATCGGAGCGCCACGTTGCGGCGGCGGGTTTTCCGACGCCGTCCTCTCCGATCTCGTTGCCCCACTCCTCGTAATCCTCGAAGTGATCGAGGTTGAGCGGGTCGTCCTCGGAGAGCTCCTCGGTCTGCCACTCGTACTGGGCCTGTGGCGAGGAGACGAACGTGTTGTCCTGCTGGGCTTGGGGAAGGAGCGCCGGCGAGGTCTGTTTGCCGCAGTACTGGAACCACTGCGAGGAGTAGGTAATCCCGCCGAGCTCCTCTTCTGCGAGGAACTCGGTCTGTCCTTCGACCTCCTCTTCGACGAGTTCGGGCCACCGCCCGCTGATAGTGCCGTCCTCTTCGATCTCGACGGGGATGAGCGGCATTCCGCGTGGTGCAGGCCCACCTGTATGTTCGATCCCCATAAACTCGGTGACACCACCGCCGGAGCCTGTCGGGGGCGTTGCCGTGTTGACTGCTGTAACACCTGTCGAGCCGACCGCGGCGAGCGACGCCGCGCCGACGACCCCTTTGACGAATCGCCTTCTGTCCGACTCGATCGGATACTTGTCTTCTTCTGTTGACATTGTTAGTTCTTCTTGTAGTACGGATAAACCGCGCGTTTGAAGTGCTCTAATGCGCCATCGGCGAACTCCTCGCCTTCGGCCTGTTCCTCGCGGACGTAGAGATCCTCCCACTTGCGTCGTCGTTTCTTGACGATCATCACGTCCGGGAGGAACTCCTTTCTGTAAAGAACGAGGATGAACGCGAGATCGATAAACGTCAGCGCAAGCAGCAAGCCGAGATAGATGTTCCCGATCTGGGTCGTCCCCCACGCCATCACAAGCCCGTAGGTAAAGAGTCCGACGAGCACGACTTGAATGATCGTTAAGAGAACGATTGCGATCACGGCGACCGTGCTCTCACGGGCCGGTTCGTAGCGGTGAATGTCACCGTAGGAGCTTCCTGACGAGGACATACTAGTTCCCCCCCTTTGCGTGTGGTGATTCGCCGTACTTGAGGACGAAGAACGTAAAGACCAACGAGACGGAGATCATCAACACCGCGCCGATCCCGACGTAGTGTTCTTGGATCTGGACCCCCATCTCTGTGGGATCAGTTACGACGCCTTCGTCTTCGGCCTCGCGGGTTTCGACTCCGTCGCCGACGGCGACACCGCCGTGCATACCTTGTGCGGTGTGGGGCGTACACTCATACTCGTTGATCTGGTCTTCCTCCTCGAACGTGTGTTCGAAGGTGAAGCCGGCCTCGTCGACGGTATCGCTCTCGTAGTCCTCCCCTTCTTGGCCGTTGACGTTGTGGCCACCGCCCTCGCCGGTCCACTCCCAGACGACGTTCGTTCCTGGATCGATCCAGATCCCCGCTGGCTCGAACTGTAGCCCGTCACCGGCCCCGACTTCAACGACGACTTCTTCTTCGCCTCGGAGGTCCTCTGTTTCGAGATTTTCCG
>JADFQH010000228.1:4901-5200 GCA_022561895.1 Methanobacteriota archaeon
CTTCGACGAACTCGCTCCAGTCGGGTTCCTCGTCCTGGGCGGCCGCGGTGCCGACGGCGCCGGTTGCACCCGCCGCTGTCGTGGCACCTGCGACACCGGCCGCTGTCATAAACTCCCGCCTCTTCATACACGATGGATTCGGGACTCTGTTCGCTTAAACCCACCGATGACGCTGACATCGCCCTTCGAGAATACGTCGCAAAACCGGCCTATCTGGGGTTCTCTTCGGTGTCTCCGAGCGGCGTGATCTCGCCGTCCTCGACGGGGACGAACTCGGGGCGCTCTGCCGAGCGAACGCC
>JADFQH010000229.1 GCA_022561895.1 Methanobacteriota archaeon
CGTTGGTGGCGTCCCGCAGGCTGCCTCCGGCGGTCCGGGCGATCGTGCGCAAGCCGTCGGGCGCGATCTCGGCGCCTTCGGAGGCCGCGATCTCGCTCAAGCGGTCGACGATCGCGGCCGTCGAGGGCGAAGTGTGGATCTTCGCGCCATCCCGAACGTTCTCGCCAAGAGTCCGATAATGATCGAGGTGGGCGTGCGTGAGCAAGATCCCCGCGAGGTACTCATCGGAACCGAGATCGCGCTCGACACGGACTCCCGGTCCAGAATCGACGAGCAAACACGCCCGCTGGCCGTCGATCCCGTCCTCGATCGTGATGTAGTAGGACTCGTCGCCGTGTCTTGGGTTTGCGTTTCTAAATCCAATGTTCATGCAATATATGAAATTAACAAAATAAAGAAGCTATCGATATACTGGGTTCCGAAACCGCGTGTAACTCGAATTCGGATATGTAATATGCTCTCGCCGACAACGCGGTCTATGGTCAGTCCCGAGCTTCGCACGACGCTCGAAGCCGTTGGCGAGCAGTTCAATTTGGGCGAGTACGAGATCGACGCGTATCTCACCGTTCTGGAGCATGGTCAGCTCACCGCAAGCGAGATCGCTGATCGAACCGACATCCCTCAGCCGCGGGTCTACGACACGGTACGAAGCCTCTCGGATCGCGGACTGGTCGAGCTTCGGGAGACTCGCCCGATGCAGATCATCGCCGTCGATCCCGACGAAGCGTTCTCTCGAGTACGTGGTTCGCTCGACGAGATGATCGACGAACTCGAAGCGCGCTACACCGCGCCCGCACGCGAGACGGAGGCCGTCTCGCTCGTGAAATCCCGCTCGACGATCCTCCGGCATCTCGTCGAGGTGATCGAGACCGCGGAGTACGAACTCATCCTGTCTCTGACTCCGGAACTGCTCGATCGTTTCGCCGATGACCTCGCGGATGCCCTTTCGACGGGGGTTAGCATCGAACTGCTCATCGCGCCCAAAAGCGGTGCGCCCTCGCCCGAGGAGTTCCCCTATGGGGAGGTTTCGACGGTCACCAAAGCCCGGCGTGGGATCACGACACCCGTGATCGCCGTTGCGGACGGCGAGTACTCGGTGTACGCCACCCAAGACGCGATCCGCGACGATCGGGATCGGTATGGGGTGATCTTCAACCGGTCGGCGCTTGGCTTTCTGGTGTCGGGGTTTTTCGGGACCGTGTTGTGGACCACCGCGGAGACGATCGCGGAAAACGGCGACGGCCGACCCTTTCCTCGCAAGTATGCCTCGATCCGGCGGTGTGTCAAGGAGATCCGTGAGCTTGACGGCGACTTTTTCGCGAGCGCTGAGGGTCGAGATGTCGAAACCGGCGAGCATCGGGTGGTCAGTGGCCAGGTCGTAAACGTCGAGTTCGAGGACACGGAGGAGGTCGCAACGATGACGATCGACACCGGCAACGACGAGATCTCGGTGGGCGGGCGGGTCGCCGCCCTCGAACGGATCGAGGCCCACGAGATCCTCGTCGGGCGCGATCAGGTGCCCTCGCGCTGATACTGTCGGCTGTACCTCGTTCACGATAGTACTGTGCCGAGCAGGCTGGTACCGCCGGTCGTTCGGCTCCGTGTTGCTTTCGGTGGTTCGGTACGTACAGCCGACAGTATGAGGAGCTGTTCGACCGAACTAGAGTGCTCGTTCTCCGCAGGAGCTATGATAGTAGAGCACAAACAGCATGCTATGGCATCACTCCTCAGGCGACTGCTCCGAATCATCCGTCTTGTCGACGATATCAGAAGTATCAAGAGAGCACTCCAATTGCTCGGGAAACTCGTTCGTGGGCTGCGCGGGCGATCCATGCGATATCACGTCTGAACCGGAGCGGGAGTCGCTGGTCAGGGATCATCACGATTCTCGATGATACGGAGTGCAAACTGCAGGCCGTGAGTACTTTGGCGTGGAACGTGGCGATACAAGTAGCGATGAGTCACGACAGGGTTCGGTGGGAGTACGAGACACTCAGGCCGCCGAGAGAAGCAACGAGAAAGCAAGCGAGTGACCCCAAAGCAGAGCTGAACGAACTCGGTTCCGAAGGCTGGGAACTGATCGAGACGATCGAATACACCGGTGGCGGGACGATGTATCTGGTGTTCAAACGGCCCGTCGACCGGGAGCGGGATAGATGAGCGCGGACCCGGATGCTGGCCCGGATATCGAGGCCGACGCGGAATCCGAGACGGAGATCGAGACGGATACTGATTCCGACGTGGACATCGGGACGGCTGATACGATGCGCGAGCGGTCCAACGAAAGTCGGATCAAACTCTGGGTCGTACTCGGCGCGAACCGCCTGCTCATCACCGGACTGATGGCACTCGTCTTTTTCGTCGGGTTTGTCGTGATCGGAGAGCTGTTTATTCCGGCGTTCGAGTCGACGCTCCGATCGGATGATATGATCGATCTGCTGTTCTCGACGATGATCAGCGCCATCATCACCGCGGCGACGCTTGTCGTCACGATCAGTCAGCTCGTGATCTCCCAAGAGAACGGCCCGCTCGGTGAGCAGCGAAATCGCCTGAGCAACACGATGGACTTTCGTGACTTTACCGAGGAGATGATCGGTGCGCCGACCCCACCCAACCCATCGGCGTTCCTCCGCGAGATCATCAGCGCGTCGGAACGACAGTCAAACATGTTGCGGGATTCGATTTCTGGCAATCAGAACGCCCAATTGCGTGCGGAGGTCGATGCGTTCACCAACAGTCTCAACGGGAACGCAGAGGAGGTCAGAGAGCAACTCGACGGGGCGAGTTTCGGGTCGTTCGACGTGATCAACGCCGCACTCAACTACAACTACGGCATCAAGATCTTTCACGTCGAGCGCATCGCAAACGACCACGCCGATAGCCTCACCGATGAAGACATGGAGATCTTGGACGACTTGAAGGCCTCGCTGTCGATGTTTGGGCCGGCGCGCGAACACATCAAGACGCTGTATTTCGAGTGGTCGCTGATCAACCTCTCACAGATGATCCTCTACGTATCGGTTCCCGCGCTGCTCGTCGCTGGCTCCTCGATGGTCTTTATCGGCGGGTCGTCGTTCCCGAACTCGACACTCGGAATCAGTGATACAATTTTGGTTCTCGGTGCGGCGTTCGCCATCACCCTATTACCGTTTTTCCTGCTCGTCTCGTACGTTCTCCGGGTGGCGACCATCGCAAAGCGCACGCTCGCGATCGGCCCGCTCATCCTCCGGGAATCCGAGCGCTGATACGACCGATCGTCTGATAAGGGTGGTTGTAACTGTTTCCCGGTGATCGCTTGTGCGGGTCAGCGATTACCGGGAAGAGACTACAACCACTCTTATGGGGCTCGTATACTGATCCCGGACCCCTCTCGCCGTGAGTGTCTTATTTCTTCGTCTTTTACAGTCGATATGGGTCTTGTGAACACACTCAAACGGCGACTTTTCCCCGAGACGCCCGCTCGGATACACGATGGCGCGTATCGGTGTCTGTCCTGTCGTGTCTCGTTTAGATCACAGGGCAAGTGGTGTCCGGAGTGTAAATCAACAGGAGCCGGCGAAACCGACACTCACTGTGAGAGCTGCGGGTCGATGCTGTTCGATTCACGTCGCCAGTCCTGTCCGAGATGCGGATCGGACGATATCGAACGGGTGAACTGATCTGTACGGCCGTTCGCCCCGCCAGTTCAGTGAAGGGGACGGAAGCCCGATTTCGTCGCCGAGAAACGGGTGCGAGCGCAGGGTGACTTCCTACTGTCGGCAACGCGCCCGCACTACCGTATAGTATGGTATCCATCCACATGATTGTTCACCTTGCAGTAGCCGACGGCCGTGTCGAGATCCCTCGAATCGGACTCCGTTCGTCCGTCGCCATCCTTTTACCCGACTGCATCGATGGCCGATCATGGACGACGATCACGCCATGGCGTACACCACGCTTGGCTCTACGGGATTGGACGTTTCACGGCTCTGTCTCGGCTGTATGAACTTCGGCAGCGGTGCGCCGTGGATGATCGGAAACGAGGAACGAAGCATCGAGATCATCGATCGCGCGCTCGACCTCGGGATCAACTTTCTGGACACGGCGAACGTCTACTCTCGGGGAGAGAGCGAGGAGATCGTCGGGCACGCCATCGAGGGCCGGGATCGCTCGGAACTCGTGATCGCTACCAAAGTGTACGGCAAGATGGGCGAGGGGCCGAACCAGCAGGGACTCTCACGAAAACACATCATCGACCAGTGTGAGGCGAGCCTCGATAGATTGGGCACCGATTACATCGATCTGTATCAGATCCACCGCTGGGACGACGAGACGCCGATCGAGGAGACGCTTTCTGCGCTCACGTATCTCGTCTCCGAAGGGCTCGTGAGATATATCGGGGCCTCGACGATGATCGGCTGGCAGTTCATGAACGCACTCAAAACAAGCGATATTGAAGGGTTCGAACGGTTCGTCTCGATGCAGCCCGAATACAGCCTCGTCGATCGCCACGAAGAGGAGAATCTCCTGCCCGTCTGTGCCGATCAGGGGATCGGCGTCATCCCGTGGTCGCCCCTAGCAGGTGGGTTTCTCACCGGCAAGTACGATCAGGAAGAGGAGCCCGAGGAAGGGCAGCCCAACGCCTGGAACGAGGTTGTATTTGTTCCCCCCCGCGTCACGGAAGTGGAGGAACTCAACAAGACCAATGTATTCGCTGTCGAGGAGCTCCGTAAGCGGATTCTGAACACTCGTAAGCGTTTGAAGGATATATACGGCAATCAGAATCCGGTGGACCGCACGATCGTGGAAAACCGCTTGAGCTTCCTGGACCGCAAGTTCGAGGAATTCGAATCCCATATCAATCCCTATCACGTCCTCCCCGGGTTGATCCTCGAGCTCGATATCACCTCCGTCAAGCGCAAGAAAACGACCATGATGTCCATGGCCAACGTGCTCAACGAATTTCTCTACTCGGTTTCGAAAGGGTTTGCGGATCAGGCTTTCGCGGCCTTCTCCCGGCGTCGATCGACCGAACGGTCCGACCTGGAACAATCCTTCGAGACTACTGCGGAATAAAGGCTTCGGTGAGCTGACACGCTCAATCGGCAATAGTCCTCCCCTGCGCCCGCTTTTTCCGCGGGCGCTTTTTTTTTGCGTTCCGTCAACGGTCAGCTTTCCGTAGCCGAATTCATTGCCCGAGC
>JADFQH010000230.1 GCA_022561895.1 Methanobacteriota archaeon
GAAGGGACACGTCGTCCTTCCCGGCGAAGCGATCGAGAAGTACGGCGCGGACACCGTTCGATTCTTCCTGCTGAACTCCGCAGAGCCGTGGCAGGACTACGACTGGCGAGCCGAACAGGTCGAATCCACCAGAAACCAGCTCGACCGGTTCTGGAACCGGGCACAGGAAACGATCCACGCGGAGCACCGCTCCGCGGACAGTGCGAGCGGGCAGAGCCCGCGAGCAGAGTCGGGGGAGGGCGAACGGGAGTTGGAGAGAATCGACCGTTGGCTGCTCTCGAAACTCCAGGAGACGATCGAAACCGTAACGGAAGCGATGGAAGGTTTCGAGACCCGGAGTGCGAGCCAGCAGGCGTTTTATGGGTTCGAAGAGCAGCTCAGATGGTATCGTCGCCGAACCGATCTCGATCGGCCGGGCGTCCGTTGGACGCTCCGAAAAACGCTCGAAACGCGGCTGCGCCTGCTTGCCCCGATCGTTCCGTTCATGGCGAACGAGCTGCACGAACAGCTCACCGGGACGCCCGCAGAAGACGCCCCGTGGCCGGAGGTCGAAGCGGCGTTCGTCGATCCTGCAATCGAAACCGAAGAACGCCTCATCGAGAACCTGACCGAGGACATCGCAGACATCGTGGACGTGACGGGAACCGATCCCGAGACGATCCGTGTGTTCGTGGCCGCCGACTGGAAGCGCGAGGTGTTCGAGACGGTGGCTGAGGTGGGACCGGATCAGGGGGCCGTGATGGGCGAGGTGATGCAGAACGAGGAGCTCCGCGAGAAGGGTGATGCGGTCAACGAACTCGTCGGTGATCTCGTCTCGCTCGTCCGCGGGCGCTCGGAGGAGGAGCGTTCGGATCTTCAGGCGGTCGATGAACGGGCGGTCTACGAGGGGGCGAGCGACTTCTTCGAGCGGGAGTTCGGGGCCACAGTCGAGATTCGGCCCGAAGAAGAAAGCGAGTCGGAGCGGGCCGAAAACGCGATCCCGCTGCGCCCGGCGATCCACATCGAGTAGCGCGACGGGGCTATCGAATCAGGCCAGTCCGAGCAGATCGAACGAGTAGCCGTTGTCGTTCTCGCTTGCGTGCTCGTAGACCACGTGGGCGGCGGCCACGTCCTGAATCGCAAGTCCCGTCGAATCGAAGACACTGATCCCGTCCTCGGAGGTTCGTCCCTTCCGATCGCCGACGACGATCTCGCCGATTGCGGCGTCGATGTCGTCGTCCCCGAGGGTTCCTTGAGAGTAGGGAACGTTGATCTCGCCCGAGTGAGTGGTCTGGGCGTGGTCGTCGATGACGAGTTTCGAATCCAGAAGGATCTCGTCCGCGATCTCGTGTTTTCCTTCAGCATCGGCCCCCATCGCGTTGATATGGGTGTGTTCGCCCACACCGACCGAAGAAACGATCGGCTCTGTGACGGGCGTCACAGTCGAAAGCACGTCACACGAGGCTGCCTCTTCGATGGATCCCGCTGAAACGTCGAACCGATCCTCGAAATGGGAGATGAATCGCTCGACGCGCTCGGAATCGAGATCGCTGATGACGACAGTCTCGATCGGTCGGATCTCGGCGATAGCTTCGAGCTGGGTGTAGGCCTGTGCGCCCGCGCCGACGATTCCTATAGAGCGCGCCTCGTCGATCGCGAGATGGTCGGTGGCGACCGCAGCAGCTGCACCGGTTCGCTGCATCGTAAGCTCCGTGCCGTCCATGATCGCGAGCGGGACTGCGGTCTCGGGATCGGAGTAGATCATCGTCCCCAGTACGGTGGGCAGCTCGTGATCGCGCGGGTTGTCGGGGTGGACGTTCACCCACTTGATTCCGGCGGCGTCCCACGTACCTGCGTCCAAATAGGCTGGCATCGAGCGGAAGTCGCCGTTGTACTGAGGGAGGTCGATGTAGGATTTGGGCGGCATCTGGGCGTCGCCGCGCTCGTAGGCCGCGAAAGCGTCCTCGACGGCGGGAATGAGTTCTGCGAGCCGGGCGTTCGCGGCCACGTCGTCGCTGTTTAAAAGCAGCGTCTTCATAACGGCGAATATTGCGGCGACCTCCTTATACTGTCGGTTGTGAATCTATGAATGACCAATGTAGGATTAGTGATATTTGTCTAGAGTTTAGTATGAAAGTAAATGGCGTATTTTATCCATCTCGTAATTATTTTATTATTTATCTCTTGAGTTGTAGATTTTGGCCTGAACAAATTTGTTTCGTCATTATCAACCGTCATAAATACGTCTTCAGGCAGTCCAGATTCATCGTCAGTCACCCGAATCACCGCCGAGAGAGGAGACAAGTCCATTGGAACGTCTCCATCCGGCTCTTCAGTTTCCAACGAGACACGAAGATCGGAGGAGACCCGGTCGATCGATGTCAGTTCGAGGTCAGTGCCAGTCGGAAACCATCCAGCGACGACGACCAACAGATACGATTCGCCGAAGTCAGTCTCCTGAATGAACTCTCCTAACTCGTCTTCGTGTAGAAGTCGGTCTTCGGCGTCTGAACGGTTAGCAAGAACGGTCTGATATGACGTAGGGATAGTTTCTGGATCCAATTCGCGTTCTGCTTCCTCGGTATCTTCGATAGGATTACCAGTATAATATACTTCGATCTCCATTCCATCGGGAGTGTTCAGGTTACCGCCAAAACTCGCACAACCAGCTATCCCGATAGGTGTAAAGGTTGCCACCCATGTGAGTGCTCGTCGGCGGTTCATACACTGCAGTAGCATGTCTAAAATAAATATCTTTGTTTCGATCTCCGTTTATATCGAAAGAGATGAGAAATACCGACGATGGCTGATTATACGACGGAACGTCAATCTCAACCACCAAATCTACGCAGCGATTTCCTTGTCCTCCCGGTCCCAGTGGCGGTGATGGGCGATTGCGTCGCTGAACGTCTCGACGAACGAATCCAGATCCTCCCCGCTCTGACTCGTCACGACGCCCTTCTCCGTGGTAAGGTCGTCCCCCGAAACGTTCACGTCCGGCAGATCCACAGTCTGAATCAGCTCGATACCCTCACCGAGCGCGGCGATCGGCTTCTTGTGTTTGAACGCCTCCACGACGAAATGCTTGGCGTCGCCCTGCTCGGAAAGCGCCTCGACGTGTTCGCTCCCGCCGGGGACGAACACCGCGTCGTACTCGATCGAGTCGGTCGCGACGTGGGGCTTATCCGCTTTGACCGATGCGCCGTTCGAACCACTCCTTTCGCCGAGCACCTTCGAGACGACCGTGGTCTGGGCACCCTGTGCTTCGAGCCCCGACGTGATTTCGTCGAGCTGCTCGTCGTCGAACCCGTCCTCGACGAGAACGGCGATCTGGCGCGATTCGATCGTGTCCATGACGGTGTTCTCCTGACTCAGCGCCGGCGAGCTCTTGTCGTGGTCCTGATGGTGTTCGCCCGGCTCTTCGGGCGGCTCGATACCGATCCCTTTCGCAACCTCTTTTGCGAACTCGTGGTCCACGTTGTTGAAGATCTCGTAGACCATGCGTTCGCGGACCTCCTCGTGTTCGACGTTTCCGAGTTCGAAGTGGGTCGCGTCGATGATATGCTGTTTTTCGGGTTCGGACATGCTGTTCCAGAACAGTTTGGCTTGGCTGAAGTGGTTCCGGAAGCTCTCGCTTCGCTCGCGGATCTTCTTCCCTTCGACCTTCTCTGCGTTGTGGACGTACCCACCCTCCTCCTCGGTCGCCTCCCGCGGGTAGTCGTCCTCCAGCGAGTTCGGCGAGTAGGAGGTCTTGCCCTTGTTGACGGTCTGGCGCATGAACCCGGCGCGCTGATTGTTGTGCCGTTTCGCAACAGGCCGGTTGATCGGGATCTCATCCCAGTTCGCGCCGCCGAAGCGGTTGAGCTGGGTGTCCTGATAGGAGAAGAGCCGCCCCTGAAGCAGGGGATCGTTCGAGAAATCGATCCCCGGCACGACGTTGCCGGGATGGAACGCGACCTGCTCGGTCTCGGCGAAGAAGTTATCGATGTTCTCGTTGAGAACCATCTTTCCGAGGGGTCGGACGGGAACGTCTTCCTCGGGGATGATCTTGGTGGGGTCGAGCAGGTCGAAGTCGAACCGATCGGCCTCGTCCTCTTCGACGATCTGCACGCCGAGTTCCCACTCGGGATAGTGCCCGCTCTCGATCGCGTTATAAAGGCCGGAACGGTTGAAATCCGAGCCTTTCCCCCAGAGCTTCGTCGTCTCATCCCATACCAATGAATGGGTGCCGTACTTTGGTTTCCAGTGGAACTTCACGAACCGCGAGTCGCCCTCGTCGTTGACGAACCGGAAGGTGTGCACGCCAAAGCCATCCATCATGCGGTAGGAGCGGGGCAGGGCACGATCCGAGAGCACCCACATCAGCATGTGGGTCAGCTCGGGGGTGAGCGAGGCGAAGTCCCAGAACGTATCGTGGGCCGCCGAGGCCTGGGGAACACCAGTATCGGGCTCCGGTTTGATCGCGTGAACCAGATCGGGGAACTTGATCGCGTCGTGGATGAAGAAGACCGGCATGTTGTTGCCGACGAGATCGTAGTTGCCCTCCTCGGTGTAGAACTTGGTGGCGAAACCACGGACATCTCGGACTGTATCGCTGGAACCTCTCGAACCGACGACGGTCGAAAACCGGGTGAAAACGGGCGTCTTCTGGTCGGAGTTCGTGAGAAACTTCGCCTTCGTTAGTTCGGATATGTCGTCGTACTCCCCGAGATCGGGGTCCTCGTAGGGCTGGAAGTAACCGTGAGCACCCGTCCCACGGGCGTGGACGACGCGCTCGGGGATGGACTCATGGTCGAACTGGGTCATCTTTTCCCTGAAATGGAAGTCCTCCATCAGGGTCGGCCCGCGCTCGCCGGCCTTGAGCGAGTCGTCCGTGTTCGAGAGGCGCACACCGTGATCGGTCGTCAGGTGCTCACCCGCGTGATCCTCTCGGACTTCGTCTAACTGTTCTTGCTTACTGTTCTCGTCGAGCCGTCCGCGGCCCTCGTCGCTGGTGCCGTGCTTCTCGTCGTCTTCGTCGACCTTTCCAGCGTCCTCGATGCTCTCTCGATGCTTGGTGGTTTCTTCGCCAATCTCCTCGCCGCCGTCCGTGCTAGTACCTTCTTCGCTCATGGTGCTGTGATAGATGTTCGCTCGTCCGATCCGATGACGCCACTGCGTCGAACAGTT